>JAYUOW010000083.1:0-1997 GCA_043760555.1 Betaproteobacteria bacterium | reverse complement strand
CGCGTTTACGGCTGCTGTAAACGCTTGGGTATTGCATAGGTTACCGGGTAGCGTTGCGGCGCAGGTGTTACTGCCCGCGCTGCCGCTATTGCCGCCATTGGCGGCAATAGCGGTGGAATACCATGTATAGGTGTGCGTGCTGGCGCGTAGCCCTGCTGTGGTTTTAACTTCCCAAATTAAATTGGTGACGTTATCTTTAGTACAGCCCCAATCATCGGATCCCGCCCCCAATGTCGGCACCGCAGGACAGGTGCCGGCTCCTGCAAGCTGCCCGCTATTGCACACCCGTGTGTAGTCAAAGCCTTTTGTGCCACCACCAATTTTAGTTAAACCCGGCTTTTTATCGCGCCCATAGCGGCCATCTTGGCGCGGATGGGTGCCGGTATCGGACGCCGCTGGCGTGCAGGGCACTTCAGCGCCAGTGTCGTAACATTTATCAATGCCGGTATCGTTAAGCTTAGGCACGGTGGGTATTTGCGCGGTGGCCGTCGGCGCCGCGAAATGCATGGTGACCAGCAGCGGCAACAACACAGCTAACCAAGGTGTTTGCTGACTGCATTTGGAAAAGCAATGTAAACCTGACTGTTTTATCATGATGCGCCTTTGAAAGTGTTCGGTTTTAATGCGTTTTGAATATCGGTTTTACTCAATTTCAATCGTGAAATAGCGTGAGACGCCAATGCACAAATTTAGTTGTCCTTATGTAAACAATTACGGAACAAAATCCCCCATATATATATCTATACGTAATTTCGCATCCCAAACTAGCAAAATATTTTTTGGAAACGCTGTTTAAGTGGTTTTGGCTAATTGACCAGCGGTGCCATCTAGCTCGGCTAGGCGAGCCATATCTCTACATCTTGCAAATGCGCGGCGTCTGGCAGCATAATTTCGCACAACTCTTGCGTGGCAGCGGTGCAATAAATAGGGTTGCTATAACCCTGCTGCACCAACAACGGCAAACAACCTGAGTGATCTATGTGCGCGTGGGTGAGCACCACGGCGTCTGAGGTATTGGCATCGAATGGAAACGGTGCCCAATTGCGCAACCGAAGTTGCTTGTAGCCTTGAAACAACAAGGATTCTTTTGCCTTTGGTGCAGAGCAATAACTATGAGCCCGTTACAGTGGCCGTCGCGCCAAAAAACGATGGTGTGGCGACCGGCAGTGGCGAAGAGTTCGACAAATTTTCGCTCTTTGTGGTCTTCATCATTTTAGGCACTGCCAAAATCTAGCACAACACGCGCGGCAACCTCGCCCCGCTCAAGTCGATCAAGCACCGTATTGATGGCCGATAACGGTTGCAATTCAATATCAGCCTTCACCTTGCCTTCTGCGGCAAACGCCAGTGCCTCTGCCATGTCCTGCCGCGTACCTACTAGCGAGCCGCGCACCGTAATGCAGTTCAGCACCACATCAAATATTGGAAACGGAAATTCGCCAGGTGGCAGCCCCGTCAGCACGCAGGTGCCGCGCTTGCGCGTCATCGCAACACCTTGTTTGAATGCCGCAAGTGATGGCGCTGTGATAAGCACGCCGTGAGCGCCGCCGCCCGTTACTTTTTTAACCAGCTCAACCGCATTGGGCAGCGTGGCGTTTACGGTGGCGTCTGCGCCCATAACGGTGGCGTGCACTAATTTACCTCCATCAATATCCACCGCGCACACGTGCAGCCCCATTGCCTTGGCGTACTGAATTGCTAAATGCCCCAGCCCGCCAGCGCCCGACACTACCAACCAATCACCGGGCTTAGTAGCAGCTTCTTTGATGCCTTTGTAAGTAGTAACGCCGGCGCAAATAATCGGTGCGGCATCAATGGCGGATAAGCCATCAGGAATACGCGCCACATAGTTAGGGTCAGCCAAAATGTAATCAGCGAAGCCACCATTCACGGTATAGCCACCAAACTGCGCACTGCCGCAAACGGTTTCCCACGCCGACAAGCAATGCTCACAATGCCCGCAGACCGAATAAAGCCAAGGCACACCAACGCGATCA
>JAYUOW010000082.1:0-5584 GCA_043760555.1 Betaproteobacteria bacterium | reverse complement strand
AGCCTAGCTCGGACGTTCAAACGACGGCGGTCCTTGCCGTTACAAAATACAATCTCGTCGTGCCCCGTTCAGCCTGCCCACAATGCGGGCATAAAATTACTGCGGTTGAAAATATCCCTGTAGTGTCTTATATATTTTTGCGCGGCAAATGTCGCGGCTGCAAGGCGCACATCAGTATTCGTTATCCATTGGTTGAAGCGCTTACGGGCGCATTGACGGGGTTTGTTGCTTGGCATTTTGGACCCACCTTTGCGGCGGCGTGCGCCATCATTTTTGTCTGGGCGTTGATCGCGCTCACTTTTATTGATGCTGATACCACGCTCCTGCCCGACGACATCACCCTACCCCTGATGTGGCTGGGTTTACTGCTAAACGCCTTTAGTGTGTTTACAGATTTGCAGTCTGCTGTTTTGGGTGCAATTTTGGGTTACATGGTGTTGTGGATCGTGTTTTGGGCATTTAAGTTTGCTACGGGCAAAGAAGGTATGGGCTACGGTGATTTTAAGTTGCTTGCAGCTATTTGTGCTTGGCTCGGTTTTCAGATGTGGCCGGTGGTAATTTTAATTTCCGCCGTCGCCGGCTCGGTCATCGGTATCATTGGCATTGTGGTCAAAGGGCGCGATCAAGGAGCTAAAATTCCTTTTGGCCCCTACCTAGCCGTTGCTGGATTTATTGCCCTAATTTGGGGCGCACAATTAAACGCGTGGTATTTGGGGCGGTAAAGATTGACCTAAAGACGCCAGCCATAGCCACGCTTGCAGTACGCCGGTAAGTTGTTGGATTTGCACTCAACTAAAAACGACAATCGATAATGCCAATCATAATTGGGCTCACTGGTGGTATCGGCGCGGGAAAATCTACCGTTGCGCTGCAATTTGCGGCATTAGGTGCCGGACTGGTTGATGCAGATGCGATTTCGCGTGCGCTTACCGTTGCTAGTGGCCTCGCAATACCGATGATTGCTCGCACTTTTGGGGTGGATTTCATCGGCGTTGATGGCGCGTTAGATCGCAATAAAATGCGTGAAGCGGTGTTTAATAACGCAGAGCAAAAACTCAAGCTCGAAGCCATTTTGCATCCGCTGATCCGCGCTGAAATGGATCGGCAAGTTTTAGCAGTGGCGAACTCGTATCCAACCAAATATGTGGTGGCGGAAATTCCGCTATTGTTTGCGTCCTCAGACTATTTCTCGCGTTATGACAGGATCGCCGTGGTCGATTGCACCGTCGCGCAGCAACTATCACGGGTGAAAGCGCGTTCTAATCTTTCTGCCGAAACAGCGTTACCGATCATCGCTGCGCAAACACCCCGTCAACTTCGGCTGCAATTGGCTGATGACGTAATCAGTAACGATGGCGACGGTCTTGCGACGCAGCTCCAAGTTTCGGCACTACATGAAAAATACCTGAAACTTAATTGATTTAAGGGTAATATCTGCCCCAAGCTAAAAGCGCATAATAAACTTAACCGAACTGTCGACGGGTTCCCTTGGTTCCAACTTGCTAACCTATGAATACCCACTAAACGAACGCGTCCGCACCCTGTTGCGGCTGGAAGACTTGTTCGACCGGACGATGCTATTTTTGGAGCGCGAAACACCGGTCGATCACCATGTTTGCCTCGTCACTATTTTCGAAATTTTAGAAGTAGCCAGCCGGGGCGATCTGAAATCCGAACTACTGCAAGAGCTTGACCGCCAGCGCGCCTATTTGGAAGCCCTGCGCAATAATCCTGCAATCTCTGAAGAACGCCTAAGTACGGTGCTTCGCAGCATAGAGGCGGCTTTTAGTACGCTGATTGCTGTGGCCGGAAAGACCGGTCAACATCTGCGCGAAAACGAATGGTTAATGGCCATCAAGCAACGTAGCGCTATTCCCGGTGGCGTGTGCGAGTTTGATTTGCCTTCATATCATCATTGGTTGAACCGAGAAGTTGCCACCCGACGCGAAGATCTACTGGTGTGGCTGCAGCCCCTGCTCCCAGTCGCCGCAGCCCTTCGCATCGTGTTACGAGTGCTGCGTGAAAGCGGTAAATCCACCAAGCTCGTCGCTAATCAAGGCGTGTTTCAACAAATGCCGATGGAACGGGCGGCGCACATGCTGCGCCTCACTTTGCGCGCTGATTTACCCTGTGTGCCCGAGATAAGTGCTAATAAATATGCGCTTAACGTGCGTTTTATTCAACCGGCAACGGTTCAGCGTAGCAAGGTGTTCGAAAGTGACGTGCCTTTCGAGCTTGTCTACTGTAATCTTTAAATCTTCGCCACATCATGCCTCCTCTCGTCGCCTGTCCTACCTGCCGCGAAAAATCTGAGTTCTCATCCACTAATCGTTGGCGTCCGTTTTGCAGCGAACGCTGCAAACTCATTGATTTAGGAGCCTGGGCCAATGAAGAATATCGGGTCGCAGGTAAATCGGCGCTCGATGAAGATGGCCTCACTTTGGAAGAAGATCCACCTTCCGCAGCCGCCAACTTTGGTGGCAAGCTCAGCAGCTAGCGCGGGTCTTATCGCCTGCCCTGAAATTTAGTTGACGAAAACCCCCGAAAACGCCCTTAATTCGGGCTCGACTACGCCGTACTTCTTGCGGCAAAACGTGTGGTAAGCTAAACTTACGACTGCGCAGCTTTAGTCAAAATGCATTGGTGCGCCGCTGAATGATTGGGCGTATTCCCGAGTTCGGTTTTTGTAAAATGTCAGTTAATTTTGCGATTCCTGAGGGTTTATGGCGCACACGCTAGCAGTGGACGATCAACGTTTTTTTTGCAACGCCACACCGAATCGGTCGCTTTCGGGCGCAGGACGTTCGATATGGTTTACGTTAATGGCCGTTACGATTTTGTTTTTAGCGGTTGCCGCAACGCTAATTGGGGCTTGGCCAGTCCTGCCGTTTGCAGGTCTTGAAATAGGTCTAGTGTGGTTTGCATTTAGTAGAATTGCCGCGCACGACGCTGATTTTGAGATGCTAAAAGTAGAAAACGCCATGTTTGATTTAGAAACGCAAAATGGCCGAAAAAAGTTTGCGCTTTCCGGAAATGCGCAGTGGGCGGTGCTGGAATGTAAGACTCGAGCCTCGCGCTGCACACTAACACTGCGTTATCGTGGGCAAGAAGTAAGTTTGGGGCGTTTGCTCAATGATATTGAGCGCAAAAATATGGCGATGCGGCTTCGGCAAATGATACGCGTGCTGCATGTTGAACAATTACAGTGACAAATTTAAGCGATGCGAAGAATAGTGTTTAGGCTGTGTAACGCTATTTAGACCATCATTTTTGGTAAAAACGAAAGCCAGTAACATGACGAAGAACAGCAATCAAATCGACGCTAATGTAGCGCCTGCAACGAGCGACAGTCCATCCGTAAAACGCACCTTATTGGCGCCGCTTCCTATGTTGGCAGGTGCACTAGTTAGCGCAATTAGCACCCAAGCGCTAGCCGGATATGAAGTCAACATCGCCCCCCCCGCAACATCCATTGCGAGCCAAATTTACGATCTGCACTTAGAAATTTTAACGGTGTGTGCCGTTATTTTTGTGGTGGTGTTTTCCGCCATGTTCTATTCAATCTTTAAATTCCGTAAATCAAAGGGTGCAAAGCCCGACGTAAATTTCCACGAAAGCACCCTGATCGAAATTATTTGGACAACGATTCCATTTATTATTTTGATTGCGATGGCGGTGCCCGCCACCAAAACTATTTTGGATATGAAGGACACGTCAAATCCTGATTTAACCATCAAAGTGACGGCCTATCAGTGGGGCTGGAACTACGAATATTCGCAAGATGGCTTTAACTATTACTCCAATCTTTCTACACCGTGGAGCCAAATTGGCCAGCCAGGCGAAGCGCGCACTGAACAACCCAAAGGCGATTATTTGTTGGAAGTAGACAACCCCATGGTGGTTCCGGTCGGCAAGCGCGTGAAGCTATTGGTTACCTCCAATGACGTGATCCACGGTTGGTATGTACCGCAGTTGGGAATCAATCAATATGGCATTCCGGGCTTCATCAAAGATGCGTGGTTTAAGGCTGATCGCGTTGGTACCTTCAAAGGTCAGTGCAGCCAAATTTGCGGCAAATTGCACGGCTATATGCCCATCACGGTTGAAGTGAAATCAGATGTTGATTACGCCGCATGGACCAAGACCTCAAAAGTAAAATGGAGCAAAGAAGGCATCGAAGCCGCAGCCGCGCCTGCTACAGCCGCAGTATCTGCCTTCCCGGCTAAATTTTTGTTCGAAAGCGGCAAAACCGCATTGCCAGCGGATGCTGACAAGCTCGTTGCCGGCGTGGTTGAGCATTTAAAAGCTAATGCAGATGCAAAGGTGAATATCTCCGGCTTTACGGACAAAACCGGCAATCCAGTTAAAAACGCTGAACTTGCTAAAGAGCGCGCCAAAGCGATCCGCGAAGCACTCAAGGCAGGCGGTATTGCTGAAGATCGCATTGCGATGAAAAAGCCCGAATCTATTACCGGAGCAAGCAACGACGAAGACGCGCGCCGCGTCGAGGTAAATCTTGCCTCCAATGCGCCACCCGTAGCAACAAAATAGAGCAGCACCAGCATCTAGCTATATTGCTAAAAACGTTTAGGAGATTCAAATGGCATCAACGTCACACGCAACTGCGCACGCAAACCCGCACGCCCACGCAGGGGATCACGCGCATGATCACGATCACCACGGCGCACCCGCAGGCCTAGCAAAATATTTTACGACCACCAATCACAAAGACATCGGCACGATGTATCTGTGGTTTTCGCTGGTGATGTTCTTTGCCGGTGGCGCGATGGCGCTGCTAATTCGCGCTGAATTATTTCAGCCTGGCCTGCAAATTGTGCAGCCAGAAGTATTTAATTCGCTCACCACGGTGCACGCTATCGTGATGATTTTCGGTGCGGTGATGCCCGCGTTTGTGGGCTTTGCTAATTGGCTTATTCCGCTGCAAATTGGCGCTGCCGACATGGCGTTCCCGCGCATGAATAACTGGAGCTTTTGGTTAATGATTCCAGCGGCAATTTTGTTATTTGCCTCGTTTTTTGTACCCGGTGGCGCAGCTGGTTCTGGCTGGACGCTTTATCCGCCGCTCGTAATTCAAGGCGGTATTTCTACCGACATGACAATTTTCGCACTGCATATTTTGGGTGCGTCGTCGATCATGGGATCGATTAACATCATCACCACTATTTTGAACCTACGCGCACCAGGCATGACACTAATGCGCATGCCGATGTTCACTTGGACATGGCTGATTACGGCCTACCTGATGATTGCCGTGATGCCAGTGTTGGCCGGTGCTATTACTATGTTGTTGACTGACCGGCATTTCGGCACCAGCTTTTTTAACGCCGCTGGTGGCGGCGACCCGACCATGTTTATGCATATTTTCTGGTTCTTTGGTCACCCAGAAGTTTATATTTTGATCTTGCCGGCTTTCGGCATCATGTCGCAAATTATCCCGACCTTTGCGCGCAAGCCATTGTTTGGGTATGCCTCCATGGTTTATGCCACCGCATCTATTGCGTTGTTGTCGTTTATTGTTTGGGGTCACCACATGTTTACCGTCGGCATGCCCTCTGCCGGTCAG
>JAYUOW010000081.1:0-16989 GCA_043760555.1 Betaproteobacteria bacterium | reverse complement strand
GCCAGCGGCGGCGCGCCGCGCTGTTTTTTATAAACAAACCCATGCGAAACCAGTTGGTGAGCCCGATTGCAATGGACGCATCGCACGCGATCCAACTGCTGCGTGGTTTGCCCAATAGCGTGAAGGCTTTCAAAATAAATTTGCATGACGGCACCTTGAGAAGAAAAGGTGAGTATCTTGCGGCATTTAATTCCTACAGGGAAATTCGCATTCCCAAATTACCGTTATAGTGATGTTGCAATGCGACGGCAGTAAATTGGCTCAAAAGCGCTGGTTTGTACGGCGGGAGCGGGGTAAACTACAGCTAACAACGAATGGCGCGCGACCCCTGCTGTCATCAATCAACCACCTTGCTGGGATCACGCCTCGCATGTCGCTGGAATTATTGGCGCAGCAAACAATGGCGGCGGTGTAGTCGGTATGTTACCTGGGGTGAACATAACTTCATTGAATGTCACGGATATGGTAACGACCGATTTTGGCTCGCCATGCTCTGTCGGTCTCCCAACATCTGGGATACTCTGGGCGCTTGAAAGGGTAAGAACTCAAACAGCGATAAATTCTGCAGTCGGGATTGTCAATATGTCGATGAACGCTTCTCCTCCCAACCCCAATTTCGCACCTGTAAACATTTTTTCAGTGAGCGGACTCGCCGGAGCTGCTATGCAAGCACTGGCTGTGCCCGCATCGGTCACGGTCTACGTTCCTAGATGGGGTGGTCTTCCCCCCACTCCCGTTGGTACGATCTATTCGCCCGGTGCTTTGGTCGTGCAGTCGGCAGGTAACTATAATTTAGACGCCTGTCTGTACTCCTTCAATGCGCCAAATCCGCAGGATGGTGTTATGGTGGTCGGTGCCCTTGATGAAAATGGCAATGCCGTTCGTCCTATCATTACCGGCACGCAAGCTTTCGAGAGCGTCCCATCTGATGGCCCCTACGCTGGATTTGTACTTCAGCAAGCTGGATCGAATCACGGTTCTTGCGTAGATGTATGGGCACCCGGTCAGCGAATTACGTCCTTATGGCGCAACAATGGAACCCAAGTCTTGTCTGGCACATCTATGTCAGCACCATACGTTGTAGGTTTGGCTGCGCGTTTATATGAAGCTAACCCCGGGGTCTTAAATACACCCGCGAAACTAGAGCAAGCGGTGCGCCAACACATCATTACTGTTGGCGGCTCTAATTTAGCCATGGCTCGCTACGGCGGTGCTATTAATGCGGCCGCCACCATCGATATTCAAGCAGGGTACGCCAACCCCGCTTACACACCCTTTAATTCCGAGCCCGCCCGGATATGGCGTCGAGCATCCCATGGCGCGGGAAATTTTTCTGGTTCGCTAAATGCAAGTTCAGCATCACCTTTACAATTTACGGTCGGCGCAATTGGTGCCGCCGCGTGCGATTACAATATTTTCGATGCCAATAATAACCTAATGATTCTAAGTCAACCACTAGGCAATTTATCGTCAAACAAACTTTTTGCCGCTGCAGATTTTGGGCTTTCATCATCCCCGCCGCCTCAATCGTTTAGAACTGTCGCTGTTTATTGTAATTCACCCACGCAAATCACGAGCGTTTCAGCGCAAGGGCTTGTGTTGCCGTAAAGCTGTCTGTGTAGCCGCTACAAGTTGTAAAGGAGCTCTGCAAGCTCAAATATAAATCGCATTCGCGGTCATAGCGTATTTATCTCGAGCTTGCAGGGTTACCTAACGTACCAATTTGACTGAAGTAAGAAAAGGAAAATTACTATGATGAACCTAGAAAAAGTTTTTATCCCATTATTTTTCGCGGTTGCGCCATTTTTTGCGAAGGCGCAGGGGTTTTACTTGGGGCCACCAAACCCAACTTCAGCCGATCAACTTCGGCTTTTTGCCACTGAAAAAACTTGTTTTGCAGAGGCTCAGTTTAACGGTACTAATCCTTATCGCGTGTCGATGAAAAATAATCACATCACCATCACGTTAAGCGATCAATTGAAGTTTCAAGAAAACACTTCGGGCTTTTTTTTTGGGGCAAGGTACATTGATGTAGGCCGGTTGCCCGCTGGGCGATATACCTGGAGCGTCGAAGGAGAAAATGGCGCAAAAAGTTGCCATGAAGGAATAGCGCCAAAAAACCAGCCCCTTACCGTTACAGATGCGCGCGCGCTGAAGCCCACCTCATTTGCCCTGCAAGATATCTCAGGTCATTGGTGGAACTATACAGACCCCGGCACTGGGGTATTTTTTTCCCATGATGAAAAGGATAACGTACTTGGCGCATGGCTTACCTACGACAAAAATGGCGCACCGAAGTGGTATGTGTTTCAGCCCAAATGGGAAACATGGAACGCTACTGAATTCTCAGATCTTTACGAAACTTCAAGGCCACCCAGCACCGCTTTACCAGCCACCGGTAAAACTTCACTTAAATCAGTGGGAAAAGCGCGTTTTGTTTTACAAGACAGTAGAGGTTGGGGACAAAGCCCAGATAATCTTCCTAATGGGTCAATGCTGGGCCAAAGATTTGCATTTTTTTATCAGTTCACGGGTGAAGCGTTGAAGCAAATTGAAATGCGGCGGTTTACGGAGGTAACGCCAAGACTGCCTTAGTGCAAAGCTGGGGCTAAGTCTTTATCATCATATTTTCAGCCTGAATTCACTAAAGCCCCAGTGTTTGATGCCCTGTAAACACCCTATTTAGGTCATCTCCGTTTGGTCGGTAGTGCGCGAAAACCAATGAATGCGCGAGCTAAATAGGCAACCTGCAATGGCGTCAGATTTCATTCAAATAAAACCCAGCTATGGAAGAAATTTGAATCGGAAGTCTCACGTTAATAACGACTGCTGATGCCATTTTTCTAGTGACTCGGACTCTTCCTCGATTGCTAATCACACAGCATAAAGATCACTCTAAAGGCAATAGTTTTAATACACTTTCAGGCCACTTATCACACGCAAAAAATAGCTAGAACGCCATTCAACAAGGCTTTTCAAGCAAAAAGACTTGTCAAGGCTTGTTAATAGAGGCGCTACAATTGCGAAATCTCAATCGGTGGGTGCATGCTGTGGGTGGCGACAGATTTTTTCAGTCGCCGATCAAAGCTCAAAAATGCGGTGCATGATTCAGCCCTGGCCAAATGTAGAGCGCCAGCAAAGTCGAGCCCGCGTTGGTAGCCATTTAGTGCGGTAAGCATGCTGCTGCGGTTTTCAATTCGTACATTTTTTAAACCGCAAAGCGCTTCGAACTCCCGCCCAATATCCTTGCGGGGAAGCGCGTAAAAACCCCGCATCACCCACTCGAATTCCAACATAACCGTTAGGGGCACGTAGATTTTTGTGCTCATCACCGCGATAGCAACCGGCCGTTGTTTGACGGCCTCAGCATCGTCGACGTCATCGATAAAAAACCGTGCTGATTTAAAGCCGCAAGATGCCCTAATTTAGGGCTTCTCCATGGCTTCAATGGTAGGCCATGCACGCATTGCACAAGCGGCCACGGCCAGAAGCTTGTCTCGGGATGCGCCATCCCGCGCCAGCGTAGACATGCCTTGAATTGTCGCCATTATGAAGCCACTAAGTGCATCCGCTTCGGCACTTAAAGCCTCAATTGGCGTAAGTCCTGAAGCCGTAGCTTTGGGTAATGCAAGCGCACCAGCTGCGGTATCCAGGCAATCGCTCACCATTTTTGCTTTGAGCCGCGCATATGGCCGAAAATTTTTGTTGGTTGCAGCACCAGAATGGTGGTGCTAAACTACTTTCCAGCCACTTTTTGTTATGGAAAGGCAAGGCGCATTTCATAGCGGCAAATTGTGATTTGCTACTAATCTGCACATGCAATTCAGCAATGAGATTCATTGGCCACAGGCAATTTTTTAGACTTTTCACCAGCATGTGCGGGCGCAACCCGGAAGGCTCTACCGACAGGCTGCTAGGCCTCATAGGACACTGATATGCACAACCGCCGCACCTTCCTGCACAACTGCGCAGGATTTTTCGCATTCGCCGCTGTCGCCGAACTCAGCATTGCGGGAGCACGAACCCACAGCTTATCTGCGCGCAAATGGATGCTGCTCCAAAGTGACCTAGCGCGCGGCCTAAAGAGCGGCACAATCAGTCAACTGCAATGGCACGCCGGGGTGAACTCACTTGCTAGCGAGATCGATCTCGAGCAACTTGCAGTCGAGCTCAGGCGCGCGAAGATCAAGGACGCAGGCACGCCTTTTGGTCACGATCCGCAGAAGCGCTTTGTGACGATGCTAAATGAGGATGGGAAACCCATGAAACTTGGATACGGCTTGGCGCTATTCGACTTCAGCGCGAGCAGCGTCGTTACGCCGCATGCGCATAAGCACATGGCCAGCGCACATATGGTCATGGAGGGCCGCGTTCGCATCAGAACTTTTGATCGGGTTCAGGACGAGGAAGGCGCATTAATTATTCGACCGACGCTCGATCTTGTGGCCGAGGCGGGCCACGCGGCGGCGATGACAACGGCAAAGGACAACATTCATTGGTTCACACCTCGAACCGCTCGCGCAATGACCCTTGATGTCATTATTGACGGACTGGATACTGGCCAAGTCCCGTATTTGATTCAGCCTGTCGATCCGCTTGGTGGGCGGCAACTTGCCGACGGAACAATAAAGGCACCGCTCATTTCATTTGAACGCTCGATGGAACTGTACACAGCCCTACACTGACACCTAACCTTATCAATCAAAAGGTAATGGGCAAAAGCACGCAGCCCCTTACTTTTTTAGGCGGCATACCGAATGAAGGTTTCACACGTCCTTATCACCGCAGCAATACCAGCGCTTTTCGGCGGTATGTTGTTATTGCACGCTGCCGCAGCGCCACGTTCGCTTTTGATCCAACAGGTCACTATCGCCATCGTAGCCATCGCCGCGACGCTCATCTCGGTGCGCTACACGACGGCTAGTTCCGCGCAAAAAAGCAGGGCGTGGTTACTGCTTGGGCTGGCCGCACTTGTGTACACACCATTTCTGAGCGGCGTGTCGCCCAACCCACAGAGATGGCTGGGGTTATTCGGCTTCCGACTCTATATTGCACCAGTCGTGCTTCCCCTGTTTCTGGTGCTTTGGTATCGAATCCTCTCCCGGCATGAGGCCGCAGCCGGCATCGCCAGTGCCGCCACCGCTTTTGTCGCATTGGGATTGCTTTTGCAGCCAGACGCGGCACAGTTGACCGCATTTGCCGCAGCTTCAGTTCCTATACTTTGGTGCTCGAGTATTGGCCGGTTAGGCAGGCTTGTGATGATCGTTTCATTGCTTGTGGCCGCCGCTGTCTCATGGGCCGTTCCAGACGCGTTGGCTCCAGTCTCTTATGTGGAGGGCGTCTTCTTGCTAGCAGCGAGTTTTTCAGCTTGGCTACTGCTCATCGCGGTGCTCGCGGCAGCGCTTCCCGTTTTTAGTCTCGGGTGGCAAGCTTACAAATTGAACTCTCCCGGTATTTTGGGCGTCGCGATTTACTTTGCTGTGCTGTACCTTCTTGCCCCAATTCAGGTCACACCAGTACCATTACTAGGCTTTGGCGCTGGCCCCATTTTGGGCTATTTCATCATCGCCAGCCAAGTCGAGCACCGGAATGTAAATGCGGCCTAAGCCGTTGCTGAAGCGGCGCGCTAACCAAGTCGCAATGTACTATCGAATTTGAGAGTTTCGCGTTTGGAAAATCCTAGGTTAAAACTTTCAACGTCAGATTTTTATTGTGAGCTAACCAAGAGAATTCCTCATTTTAATGTGCTGAAAACGCCCTATTTTAGGGCATCTTCACCGGATTAATAGGCCATTAAAACTAATATACGCGTGAGCCTATCACGATAAAAAGCAGTATTCATAGCAATGGAATCAAATACCCGCCCATGCTTAACGACATCTACAACTTCAGAAAATTATCCCCGTTGTTGGCGGCATCCGGCCAACCCGACGAGCAAGAGCTTGCCGATATCGCACGTGCTGGCTACACGGTCGTTTTGAACCTCGCGCTGCATGACGACGCAAGGTATTCACTTGCAGATGAGCGAGGCACTGTGGTGGGGCTGGGGATGAAGTATGTACACATCCCCGTTGACTTCGCCGCACCAACTGACGAAAATTTCGAGCGATTCGTTGCCGCCATGGACGAAAACCAAGACCAGCGCATGTTGGTGCATTGTGCCGCCGACAAGCGCGTGTCGAGTTTTCTTGGTTTGTACGGGCATCTGCGCCAAGGACGCGCTGTCACAGAAGCGTTCGAACTTCAGCGCGATATTTGGGAGCCTGATGCGGTTTGGTCAAAATTTATAGCACGCAAATTGGCCGCGCTTGAGAGCTAACCCCGTCAATCCAACGCCGTTATCCAGCGATTTCGGTTTACACTGTTATCGGCATGCCGCTTAGCGGCCTATTCAAACGACACGAACGACACGAACCACACGAACGACGGACACCTATACTCACTGATATGACGCCTCGCAAACACATACTTCTACTGTTTCAAGCCCTTAGCGTTTGGTTTGCGTTCTGGCTCATCGGCCTGCCGCACTACTTCCAACAATACTCGACAGTGGCTATGGCGGTAGGGACTATTTTGCTTTCGGTAGCCATCTCGCTTGCGGCCGTGTTTGCTCTCCGCTCCGGCCAAGATGAAACCCGCATGTCTCGCGCATTTTGGTTGTCGGTCTATTTCACGCTGCCTTTAGCGGCGTTAGACGGCGTCTATTGCGGCTGGTACTTAGGTTATGGTTATGCGTTCTTGGCAAAGTACTGGTATCTCTCAGTTTTCTATCTCACGCCTTGGCTCACCTTCATGCCGACCGCCGCTTTACTCAACCGTCGCAGAACGCAGGGCAGAGCTTAAACCCAAACCCAAACTCAAACTTAAACTCAAACGTGACCCGCCCATCATCCGCAATGTCCGCGCAAACCGCTACAACACAATTTTTCCGCATCGGAAAGCTGGTGTTTGTCATGATCGCTTGTGTGGTGCTTATCGGGCTTTCTATTCAAGGCTTCGGGAATGCTTTTCGCAACGTCAATGACCTTCCCTGTGCTGCAACGGAAAAGCGCGTGGACGGCTGGGTAGTTGAAACCAATGCACCTGCTGCAGGATTTGATGAGCAGCGTCTATGCGAACTACTCAAAGAATTTGCAGCAAGCAAAGTGAATTTTCACAGCTTGGTGATCGAACGCCATGGCAAGCTTGTGGCAGAGTCGTACAAGCGTGGGAAAGACGAGACGATTTATACGCTCTTCGCCACATCAAAAGACTTTGACGCCGCCACTCAACACGATGTGCGCTCCATCAGTAAATCAGTCGTGAGTTTGTTGTGGGGAATTGCCGAAACTGAAGGCAAAACACCGCCACTAAATACACCGGTGCTCGACCTGCTTCCCGATCTTGCGCATCTTAAAAATCAGGGTCGTGAAGCCATTACGCTTGGGCACCTGTTGACGATGTCGAGCGGCCTAGATTGGAACGAGCCGAATACGTACAACGCACGAAATGACGAATTTGGGCTCTATTGGCGTTCATCACAATCGCGCTATCTATTTGATCGCCCGATGGCAGCACCTGCAGGCACGCGTTATAACTACAATGGTGGCGGCACGGCTGTGCTAGCGCAAATTTTGTCTACACGCGTAGGCATGTCGCGACCCGACTACGCGCGCAGGATGTTGTTTGAGCCGCTAGGCATTATCGATTGGGAATGGCAGAACGACGTACGTGGCAGGCCGCTTTCTTTTGCAGGTTTGCGTTTACAGCCGCGCGATATGGCACGCGTTGGTCGTATGGTGATAGGCGAAGATAAAATACCGGGAAAGTGGCAAGGCAAACAAATTGTACCCGCCGCATGGCTGACCGCGTCGCCGCGCGGTCATATCAATATGCTTAATGAACCGGGCTGGCAGTACGGCTACCAATGGTGGGTCGGCAAGATTGACGCCCTCGGTACAAAGCGCGATTGGAGCGGTGGCTTTGGCAATGGTGGTCAACGGTTATTTATGGTGCCAGAGCTTGATCTCGTCGTGGTGATCACAGCAGGCGAATATGGCAAGCCTGCCATAGGTCGCGAGGCTTACCAATTATTCAAGCGGGTGGTGGGAGCGGTGCGTGAGTAGCTGCGGGTTTTAGTTATTTTTAAGCAGACAAAACCCTGAACTCTGGGCTGGACATTGGCACGTAGTCCGCAGGTAGATTCCCAGAAAGTTCGATCAAAATACGTCGCGCAAGTGGCGCGCCGTATTCATTGACTTGCACCACTTTGGCTGACACCTTGGTGTTGCTGTTTATGGCGGCAATTAAATCGGGTACTAAATATCGCGGAGACCAGCCAATCATGTGGTGATCATGGGTTTGAAGTTGAATCGCCAAGCCGGTTGGATTGTTGAGCTCAACAGCAATTTGTAATGCAGCATCCGGTTTTAGTAGGTAGGCGCTTTCGCGAGCCGCTTCAAGCACGTGTCTCAATCCATGCAAGAAAAATCGGCATGAAAATGACTGGTCTTCGCGTTTCACTATTCTGGTAAATACTTCCAAGCTATCAGTTTGACGCTCGCCGCCCGTCAATCCTAAAATTTCGATGGGATCAGAATTTGTCTTATTCAAGCCAAGCCAGCCGATGTATTCTTCAAAGTCTTTCCGGCTAGGGTCAAGCACACGGTTTTGGAATAGTGGAAACAAATCTCCTGATTCGTAAGTCTCACCAAATTTTGGGAATGAAATCAGCGGGCTAAAACCCGATTTCATCTCAGCATCTAGCGCACCTTGTGTATAGCGAAATGCGTAGTGCTTGTTCTCGACGTCTAGGCGACCAATCGGGAACCACGCGCGCGAAGCGCCGGGTGCCTGCCATGCGACAAATAAAGTAGTCATAGTTTTTTGAGTTCAGCTAAAGAAAAACAAATCATGGCGTGCGCAAATTGCTTGGCGACATCGGAAGCGCGTTCGCAAGGGATCTGGTTAATTATGCTCCATGCTGCGTCTTCAGTGAGGGCGCAAATTTTCCTCAACGCAGGGCCAAAATCGCGCTCGTCAGCGGCAACGGCGAGTTTCACCAATTCTAGCGGATTTGCGCCTTTAGAATTTGTTTGAGACCAATAAACACCACCGCGCCCTTTTCCGACATATTTTGCTATTTGATCTTCACGCAAAAATTGATCACGCGCTTCATCTCTGAGTTCGCGGCCAAGAGATGAAGCATGGTCAAAGCTGGGCGCTATTGTTAGTAGCGGACTGGTGAGCGCCAAATTCTTACGGTATCGCAATCCCCAGTTTTCATGGTGGCGGTCAGTATTTGCAATTAGCGCGTCAAACACCATGTATTCAGCAAGTTGATTTAGCGCATCATCGGCAAAATCAGGTGTAAATAACGCTGTAATTGCTGCAATGATATTTGCGATAGTGTGATCAGATTGTTTGAGCTTCTTGGTTCTGTCGTAGCCCGCCGTGTAGGCGGCCATGACTTCATTGCCATGAATCAACGCGTCGCCAGCAGTGCGGTCAATGAAGTTTTTTGAAATGCAACCGTGACGCCCGCAGTAGGTGGCGAGCTCGACCGTTGCAGCATTAACGTGTAATAGTCTGGCCAGCTCTGCAGCCACTTTCTCTGACCAATCCTCACCCGTATTTGGCCGCGCTTCTTTGAATAACCATCGCCCATCCGCGCGCGAAACCCAAAACTTGGGTTTGCTGCCGAGTTGTTCGCTATCCTCGCGGGCGTCTTGCGGTATGTCGATAATTGGAAATAGCTCGGGCATGTTTAGTCCTATGTGCTTTGCATGACACGGTCGCAAATCCGATCTAATTTTTCGACGTACTAAGAATAACTAGTGCCTGAAGAAACCCTATTATAGGGCGTCTTCAGGCGCTAAAACCTCTAAGCTTCAATCCCCTGCGTAGCCAAATATTCCTCGTACGTTCCATGATAATCATTGACCCCTGTCGGCGTCATCTCGATTATTCGTGTCGCTAAGCTGGATACAAACTCTCTATCATGCGATACAAAAATTAGCGTGCCTTTGTATTTTTCTAGCGCGGTGTTTAGCGACTCGATGGATTCCATGTCCATGTGGTTGGTGGGCTCATCCATTAGCAACACGTTCGGGTGTTCTAGCATGAGTTTGCCAAATAACATGCGGCCTTCTTCGCCGCCGGATATTACCGTGGCGGCTTTTCGGATGTCGTCGGCGTTGAATAGCAGACGACCTAAAATACCGCGCACGGCTTGGTCGTCGATGGCGTCATCACCCGTTGGGCGGTATTGGCTTAGCCAATCGAAGAGCGTCAAGGGCTCGGCAAACTGGGCGGCGTGGTCTTGGGCGAAGTAGCCTAGGTTGGCTTTTTCGGCCCATTTAATTTTGCCGTATGTTGGGGCTAACTCGCCCGCTAACAGCCGTAGCAGCGTGGTTTTGCCGACGCCGTTGGGGCCGATGATGGCGATTTTTTCGCCCGCTTCTACCATCAAATTAATGTTTGAAAATAGCGGCTTGGCTTGTCCCGCGAATTGCATAGATAACTTTTCAACTTCCACCGCGAGCCGATGTAGTTTTTCTTTTTCGTCGAAATCAAAGCGAATAAACGGGTATTGGCGCGATGATGGTTTAACTTCGATCATTTCTGACTTCAATTTTGCCACTTGTTTCACGCGCGATGTCGCTTGGCGGGCTTTGGATTTGTTAGCCGAAAAGCGCCGCACGAAGTCTTGCAAATCCGAGATTCTATCTTTAGCTCTGGCGTTTGAGGCATTGGCTTGTTCTTTGGCCTGCATCGCCGCCATCATGTATTCGTCGTAATTACCGGGGAATACTTGCAGCTTGCCGTAATCAAGGTCGGCCATGTGGGTACACACTTGGTTTAAAAAGTGGCGATCGTGGCTAATGATAATCATCGTGCTTTGGCGCGAATCGAGGATATTTTCAAGCCAACGAATGGTGTTGATGTCTAAGTTATTGGTAGGCTCGTCAAGCAACAAAATATCAGGGTTTGAAAACAGCGCTTGCGCTAACAATACGCGCAGCTTAAAGCCGGGTGCTATCTCGCTCATTAAGCCTTCGTGTTGCGCTTGCGCTATGCCTACGCCGCCCAATAGCTCTCCGGCGCGTGCTGCGGCCGAATAGCCGTCATATTCGGCCACTTTGGCTTCCAAGTCTGCCGCACGCATGTAATCGTCTTCTGAGGCTTCCAAGTTCGCGTAAATGGCATCGCGCTCGCTCAATGCCGCCCATAATTCACGGTGCCCCATCATCACCACGTCGAGCACGCGTAAATGTTCAAACGCGAACTGATCTTGGCTCAAGTTGCCCACGCGTTCATGTTTGTCGATGGCCACTTCGCCGGAACTTTGTGCCAGCTCGCCGCTGAGGATTTTCATGAAAGTAGATTTGCCGCAGCCGTTCGCACCGATGAGGCCGTAGCGATTGCCGTCGCCAAACTTGGCATTGACGTTTTCGAATAGCGGCTTTGCGCCAAATTGCATAGTGATATTGCTGGTGACGATCATTTTATCAAACCCTAAATTAACTGCGCGAATTGTAGCATTCGGGCGTGGAGTAAGAGGCCTTAAAAACCTGTCATCATTATTACGGTCTTAAGTGCAGCTTGTAATGCGCAAAAAGCACCGCATTTAGTGTCTCCACCTATCAAATAAAGCTAAATTCATGGTTCCTCACCTCACCACGTCGCTCACCGGCCCTTTGATGGAGCTGGAAAAGAAAATTTTGGATAGCATGCCCGCCATCGAAACCTGGTTTCGTACCCAATGGCCGATTCACACGCCGCCGTTTTATTCCTCCGTTGACCTGCGCAACGCGGGCTTTAAATTGGCGCCCGTTGATACCAATTTATTCCCCGGCGGCTTCAATAATTTAAACCCCGACTTCATGCCCCTGTGCGTGCAGGCAGCCATGAGCGCAGTGCAGCGCGTGTGTCCGGATAAGCAGCGATTTTTATTGATACCGGAGAATCACACCCGCAATTTATTTTATCTCGCTAACGTGGCGGCGCTAGTTAAAATTTTGACCCACGCTGGGCTGGAAGTGCGCGTGGGTAGCCTGTTGCCAGAAATTACCGTGCCTACCAAGCTTGATTTACCCAATGGTGAATCGCTAACGCTTGAACCCGTGATTCGCAATGGCGATAAGCTCAGTGTTGCCGGATTTGACCCGTGTGCTGTATTGCTCAACAATGATTTATCGGCTGGTGTACCCGCTATTTTGCAGGGCTTATCGCAGCCTGTGGTGCCACCGTTATATTCAGGCTGGACTAATCGCCGTAAAACCCTGCACTTTCACGCCTACGACGGCGTAGCGGAAGCGTTTAGCAAAATTATCGGCATTGACCCGTGGCTTATAAACCCGATATTTAGCCAGTGCGGCAAGGTGAATTTTTCAGCCAGTGAGGGCGAAGAATGTTTGGCCGCTAACGTGGATGCTGTGCTAAATGAGATGAACGTAAAGTACAAAGAATACGGTATTAAAGACAAGCCCTTTGTGATTGTAAAAGCCGATGCAGGCACCTACGGCATGGGTGTATTGACGGCGCGCAGTGCGGACGATGTGCGTGGGCTTAATCGCAAAGAACGCAACAAAATGGCCGTGGTAAAAGAAGGCCTCGAAGTATCAGAGGTGATTATTCAAGAAGGCGTGTATACGTTTGAAAACGTCAACGGCATGACGGCTGAACCTGTGGTGTATATGATGGATCAGTTTGTAGTGGGCGGGTTTTATCGCTGCAATACCGATCGCGGTATTGATGAAAACTTAAACTCACGCGGCATGAGTTTTGTGCCCTTGGCGTTTGAAACCAATTGCCAAACGCCGGACTGCCAAGGCGCGCCCGATGCCCCGCCTAATCGTTTTTACACTTACGGCGTGGTGGCAAGATTGGCGATGTTAGCAGCGTCGCACGAATTATCGGCACTAAAAAAATCCGTGGTTTTATAGGAAACGCATCATGAAAATTGCCTTCATCATTGATCCGCTCGATAGCCTAAAACCTTACAAAGATTCCAGCGTGTTTATGATGCGCGAAGCAGCTTCACGCGGGCATCAGCTATTTGTCTGGGAGCCCCGTAATATGGCGCTCTCGGGCCAATTGGTCACTACGTTGGCGACCGAAATTAGCGTATCTGACGATAACGCTAATTGGGTAAAAATAGTCGAGCAAAAAGAGCGTGCGTTGACTGAGTTTGATGCGATTTTAATGCGCAAAGACCCACCTTTCAATATGGAATACTTTTACTCCACCTTGTTGCTTGAAGCCGCTCAAGCCCAAGGTGCCAAGGTATACAACCGTGCCAGATCGCTGCGCGACTACAACGAAAAATTTGCCATTACCAAGTTTGCGCAATTTACGTCTCCCACAATGGTAACCGCCGACATGCAGCGTGTACATGGCTTCATTGATTTGCACCAAGACGTAATTTTAAAAAAGCTCGATGGCATGGGCGGCACCTCCATTTTTAGAGTGCGGGCGGACGACCCAAATCGCAATGCCATCGTGGAAGTGCAAACGGTGATGGGTACCGAAACCGTGATGGCGCAGCGCTACATTCCCGCCATCACGCAGGGTGATAAACGTGTGTTAGTCATCAACGGAAAACCCGCGCCCTTCGTGCTCGCGCGCATCCCAAAGGCCGGTGAAACGCGTGGCAATTTAGCTGCGGGTGGCAAAGGTGTGGCACAACCCTTGAGCCCCCGCGACCGCGAAATAGCCGAAGCGTTAGGCCCGCAATTGGTGGCCGATGGCCTGCTGCTAGTGGGCTTGGATGTGATCGGCGATTGTTTGACGGAAGTGAATGTAACCTCACCCACGTGCATGGTCGAAATATTTAACCAAACGGGTTACAACGCGGCTGCAGCGGTGATGGACGCGTTGGGCGCATAAATTAAAATGGCTGGAGACGCCCTATAATAGGGCATCTACAGCCATATGTTTCGATAAATATAATCAATATTATTGAAACAATATCCGATCGTAGTCCGCACCACGCTCTAAAAACTCCGTCACGGTGACAATTTTTGCCACGCCCACTGTCGGGTGCAAAATCTCAATACCCTTGCCAATTTGCGCCATACCGCTTGGCACAATAAGGGATTCAGAAATTTTCAAAACATCTAGCGAGGGCATACGGAACGCCTGCGTATAAGGATTGCCAGGCTTTCCTTTACCGTCTGCGGGGCGCGCTGAAATCGGGTCGGGCTTGCCGGGCAACATGCCTACGCCGACAAAAATCGAGCCATCTAACTCTTGTATCAGCTCGCGCACGGCTCCTAAATAATAGCTGCCGCGCTTATCAATTTTTACACCCAAAATACGCCCCATCATTAAACCGTGTGCAGAATTAGCGGCACGTAGCAGGCGCAGGGTAGCTTTACCTTCGTCGATAATGCCCCATGTTTCGCGGGAAATCGTCACATCCATCGCCTTCATGCGCTGGGACGTATTGGAGATTTTGCCGAACATCACCAGATCGTTCATTTGCTGCCGCGTCATCTCTTGCGGTTTATTTGGCTGCTCAAACACTTGGCCGGTAAGCAAAAAATGCGTGTCGCCTAGGCCAAAACAAACTTCAGCAGCTTCTTCATCTGGCACAATTGGAATCGTGCGCTGCGCTTCGCCTTCGCACCAGAATTTATTTAAGCGGATTAGCTGCGCTTGCGCTTCACCTGCCGAAATATCGGTCGGTAAATCTAGGCTGGCAAGGTCAACGCCCTCGCCTAGTTTGCGAATGCGACGGCGCAATGAGCGCGATAAGTCTTCGATATTTAGGTGGCGAATATGCGGATTGTCTTCAAACAGTCCGGCAAACTCTGCCCCGTGAGCGGCGCTTAAATCAACAATATGGTGCAAGCCATTTGGGTTTGCGGGTGCTGCTCGATCAATCGTTACCTTATGCCCAAAGCGCTTCATAATCGCGTCTACAAACTCAATTTGGCGCGGCGTGAGCTCATACACATTGGCGGCCTGTCCAAGCACCACGGCGCTATAGGCTTGGGTTACGCTAGAGTTACCGTCGGCCACGCCAACAGTGTCGCGCACACGCGCTAAGTGGATGTCACGATTTTCCGCGTCTTGCCACTGCGCATGCAGGCGCTGCCACAGGCTGGGATCAAAGCGCCGATATAAAAAACTGCTCATCAACATTTGCAAGCCGATGTAGCGAATGCAGCGTTGAATAATCAGTGCAGCATGGGGAAACAGCGCATCGGTGGACGTGATGGCGTCAGCGCTACAGCGGCGATAACCTGCTTCCATTTCTTCGGTAAGGGAGGTAGAAATTTTCCACGCATTGTTATCAGCGGTAGTGAGCGGAATAGATTTTGCGATGTAGCGAAACCGCTGCTCGGTGAGCAAAAACGCCACCTTATCGCGCAACATTTCTAAGCAGCTCAGCCGCTCAATCGGCAACATTTCGATGCGATTCATGTAGCGAATGGCATCCAGCACAGCCGTTTGGGCTTGCGCTACGTTGGTGAGGGGAATGGTTTTTAGCCATTCTCTGCAGGTAGTACTATCTGAGAAGAACATACTTTTTTGGCCTGAATTAGGTTGTTTTTGTTGGCTGTTGTGTACGGTTGAAGGCAATGAAATGCAACGCTAACTGCATCGTTACGATTCTAAGTCAAAGTGTAGCGCCAAAACGCCCTTTTGTAACAACCTTGTTTTTTCGCTGTAGTCAGATTGTGACATGGCGACATGCCTCTGCGGCGTTGGCTGCGCCCAAATTGGCTTTGGAAACGTGGCATCAGTGGTGTAGCGCGGAATAATATGCCAGTGCACATGTGGCGTCATATTGCCTAAACTGGCTAAGTTTATTTTATGCGGTTGGAATATGTCGCGTAGCAGTTTTTCAACCGCCAAAACAGCTGAAAACAGCCGTATTTGCTGGCTTGGCAACAAATCCGTCATTTCCTTTACGTGCGTATTCCAAATCACGCGGCAAAACCCGGGATAGTCCTTGGCTTCAGCACCTTCCACCAGCACAATTCTAAACTCAGATGTTTCGCGTAGCAATATGCCGCCTGCGGTGTCGCATAATTCGCATCCTGTTTTTTGGCTCATTTTGGCTTAAGGGTTTCCAAATTGACGAGTTAGCGATTTCGATTGCACCACGCCTTCAATGTTGTAAGTTACCGACGCGGCATTGGCGTTAGCGAAATCAAACTTCAACGTGCCTTCAGCTTTTAGCTGGCGCAACGCCGGGTTAAACGGCACGCCCAACCAGGCGGAATTTTTAAAGCTATACAAGGCACCCGTGTAACTATTGCCCGACCACGTGCCGCCCGGCATCACATACCAAATGGGTTTGCGCTCTTGGTTGTAGGTGTACCACACCGAAAACAGGGTGCGATATTGCTGGCTAATGTTTAAGCCCCAACCGTTTTGCGTCGCTTCCCCACCCCACCATAAATCGCCCACGTTTAAGCCGGGTGTGTTGTCGACTGGGCCGAAGGCTTGGCGCGAGATATTTTTTTGCCCCGATATTCCGTTAATTACATATTGCAATTGTGCGGTAGAGGCGCTGGTGTAGGTGATGGCCGCACTGCCTACTTCGGTGACTTCGTCGGGCTTAGCGATATTGTCGTAGCTGCTGAATGGCGCGCTTTTGGTGAGATATAACTTGCCGGTATAGGTGGTAAATGTCGGGTTCCACGTGCCGCCCGGCATTACAATCCACTGTGGTTCGCCCGCTGCGTCATACACATAAAGCACGTTAAACTGCACATTGCCGCGCTGTGCAACCGACATGCCCCAGCCAGACTCCCCCTCGCCTGCCCACCATAAATCTTGGTAGTTAGCAGGCCCTGCTGCAGCGCCAACATTGGCTTTAAACATGCCGCGCCCGTAGCTTGCCGCGATCAGTGTAGAAGCATCGTACCAAAACAATTGCCGCACCCGCACGTTGGATGGCGCATCACTGGTGGTGCTCCATGTTGCACCGGCATCCTCAGAGCTGAACACGCCGATGGCGGTGGCCACGTATAACCAATTTGGCTTAGACGG
>JAYUOW010000080.1:0-17050 GCA_043760555.1 Betaproteobacteria bacterium | reverse complement strand
CATTTTCGAGCACGCGAATCCAATGCCCAGTTCTTCATCATCAAATCTCAATCTGCACCAACCCCCCCAACACCTGCTTCGCGCTCAATATCCTCGCGTGAACCTGATGTTAACGCGCGTTGCCGTTGCCTCACTGTTACAATTTCAGCATGATTTTGAACCAACACTTTTTATTTTTTTTCTCGATGCTGGGCGCCTTTGCCGGAATAACGCTAGCAGCATTCATATGGTGGCGTGCAAACGGGAAACCGGGCGACCGCTGGTTGTCGCTGCTGATTTTTGTAGTGAGCGTTCGCACCGGTAAGTCCGTGGTGTATTTTTTCTTACCAGACCTTCCAAGGTTTGCGCTCCAATTAGGACTGACGGCCTGTGTATTTATAGGACCCTGTTTATACTTTCTTGCGCGCTCTGGGCGGCACAGCGCTGCGCATCCAAATCAGGCAGACCGCTGGCATCTTGCCGCCATCATTGTGATAGTGGTCGCCGTGAACGTTTTCATGCCCTACTCAGATCACATCAAACTTTGGCGTAGCTATGTGATTCCGGGCATCGAACTTATCTGGCTTGCCTATCTTGTGCTCACCAGCGCACACTTGGTCGTGCATCGCGCACAACTGCTAGATACATCGTCAGGCAGAATGTTGCTCGGAGTAGCAGCGGGCGTTTGGGCTATTTGGATAGCGTATTACACATCCGGCTATACGTCTTATATTTTTGGCGCCCTGACGTTCACCTTTGTTCTCGCGGCGAGTGCGGTCGTTTTTATGCGCATGCGTACTGGCGACACAGCAATGGAGCCTTATGAGGATCGCCGCATTCCGGCGGCGGAAGCTGCCACACAATTGCAGACCTTGGCCGAGTTGATCGCGCGCGAGCGTCTGCATGTTGACCCTAGCTTGACACTCCCCAGGCTTGCTCGTCGATTCGGACAGCCGCAGGCGCGGCTTTCGCAATTGTTGAACGACAATAATAAAACGACCTTCAAACAGTATTTAACTCAGCTTCGGGTCGATGAGGCCAAGCTGCTGTTGCAGCAATCACCGCAAAAACCGTTAGAAATTATTGCTGAGTTGGCGGGTTTCCAGTCGATGTCGACTTTCTACAGTGCCTTCAAAAAAAGCGTCGGCGTCACGCCTGCCGCGTATCGTACGGGGCGCGCGTCTGAGTAATTTAACTCCGAAAATCGGTTTCAGGACTCCTGAAACTGAAGCTAACAGCTTGATTTGAATTACATATCGTAGCCTAGCAGCTCTTTCACAACGGAGTATTGCTCATGACTATTTTTCAAATCATTCACGCCCTGCGCGGGCTATTGTTGCTTTGTTTGGTGGGGTTTTTTGGTACCCACGCCGTCGCGATGGACGCGACTAAGCCAGCCGAAAGCCAAGGTTCCACCACCGCTAAAGAACGCGTGTTGTTCGTGGTATCCAGCGCCAAGATGCATGGCAGTTCGCAGTTGCCAGCGAGCATCAGCTTTGGCGAAGTGGTATTTGCGTGGGACATATTTAACGCAGCAGGCTATGCGGTGGACTTTGTCTCGCCCGATGGCGGTCCAGTTCCAATCCTTCAAGGTTACGTAAGTGACGATACCCGAGCGCGCTTGAAGGACGCGCGCATTATGGACGGGTTGCGAAATACCGCGTCGCCGCCACAGATCAATCCGGCGCAATACCGTGCGGTGTATTACGTGGGTGGCAGCAACGCGATGTACGGTGTGGCTGAAAATCCGATGTTGCAAGCTATCGCCGTGCATATTTTTGAGCGCAATGGCGGGGTGGTCTCTGCCGTGTGCCACGGTACAGCGGGGATCGTGAATCTAAAGCTTAGCAATGGCCAACACTTAATTAAACACAGGCGCGTTACGGGTTACCCAGAGCAGCACGAAGATCAATCTGCACCGTATCTAAAAGAGTTTCCATTTTTGATCGGTAAGACAGTGCAAGCGCATGGCGGCATATTTCAGGTGTTGGGCGAAGATCAGCCCCATGTCGAAATTGACGGCCGGTTAGTCACGGGACAAAGCTATGAGTCGACGAGGAAGGTAGCCGAAGCGGTGGTGGAAATTCTGCGCACGCACAAGCGCACCCAAAAATCGGGTCAGAGCGAGAGTGAACGCGAAGCCGTGCGTGCCACGATGCAAGCGTTTATGCGGGCGTTTGAAACAGGTGAAGCCGATGAGGCGTGGAAAGTGCTACTAAAAGACAGTATGGTGGTAGGTTATGCAACAACTTCAGGCAAAATTTATTCGCAGACGGCGGAGGAGTGGGCAAAAGCTTTTAAGGGCAAACCACCGGCTGACGAAGCGCAACGAAAGCGAAGCTTTGAGATTTTGGACGTCTCCGAAACCGGCGCTGTGGCCAAAATTACTTTAGATTACCCCAATTGGAAGGGCGTGGATTACGTCGCTTTATCGAAGATCGCAGGCCAGTGGAAGATCGTGAGTAAAACATGGGGCTCACTTGCGGGTCACCCCGCTGGATTCGAACTCAGCCAAGAGCGCGACGCCGTCAACACCGTTGCACAAAATTTTCTTCGTGCGTATACGATTGCAGATGGCAGAGACTTGATGAGTCAAGTATTTCATAAAGATGGGAAGATGATTGGCTATTCAGCTAGGAACGCGCGAATGGAAGTTGTCGGCGGAGCAGAGCTTGCGGGACGATTTACTGGAGTTGCCGCCGACGAAAACCTGCGGATACGAAACTTTGTAATTCTCGATCAAACGCATAGCGCTGCGCTCGTGAAAGTAACCATAGACTATCCGAGATGGCTTGGCTTGGATTATCTAGCCCTTGCAAAAATAGACGAGCAATGGAAGATCATTTCCAAATCTTGGAGTGGCAGAGGCAAGCCGGTGGCGCCGCAAAATAAGCAACCGTAGCTTGAAGTCGCCGCTCAATTAAATGCCCTGAAGACGCCCTATATTAGGGCGTCTTCAGGCATTCAGTTAATACAATTTGCGCAGCTTAAAACGCCGCGAGCAACGCCAAATAGGTGGTGTCGCTGCCGATAGAATTGTGATCGACATTAGCGATCGTTTTCATCGTTGCCACACCTTTAGAGAACGTGTCGAGTAGTGCCAACGTATGTTTTGCGGGAATTAAATTGTCGTTGGCGGCAGCAATGAGTAGCGTAGGTGCGGTAATTTTTGGGGCGTAGCGCCATGACTCATATTTATCTTTAAGCAAAAAGCTGACTGGCACCCACGGAAATTGTCCGGCTGCAACGCGTTCAATACTGTCGTAGGGCGTCACCAAAATAAGTTTTGCCACTGGGCGAACGCTGGCAACATAAGCGGCGACACCGCTGCCTAGGCTGCGGCCAACGATAATCACTTCTTTGTGCTTTGCATAGGCCAAATCAAACAGGCTCAAGGCGTCCATAAATAGGGCGTCTTCGGTGGGTGCGCCACTGCTACCACCGTAGCCGCGATAGTGCATTAAGTAAATTGCGTGATTAGGGTGGCTGGCTGAAAACGCATTCAAATAGCCGGATGTATCGTCGGCATTACCGCCAAAGAAAAGTAGCGCTCTGTAGCTTTGGATTTCTCGCGTGGACACCAACGTCGTGCCCGCTTCGGTGCTCAATGCGAGTGTGGGCGCACGAAGATCAGCGCGCGGTTGAGGAAAATAAATGAGCTTGCGTTGATAGAAAAATAGCGCGGCGCAGATGCCGAGGTAGGTGATGGCGGCGAGCATCAGTAAACTTAGAACCGTGCGCTGCATAGTGTGTCCCAAAATTTGATTTGCTAAGTAAACTTTAATCCACCAAAGGATGGAAATTAAAATGCCTTGAAGATGCCCTAAAATAGGGCGTCTTCAAGGCATGGATACATCTGAAAATGGATGGTGGGCCGTGTTGGACTTGAACCAACGACCAAAGGATTATGAGTCCTCTGCTCTAACCAACTGAGCTAACAGCCCCCACCTGAATTATCCCATTTTATGGCTATGCCGTACAGCGCAGCGCGAGGGAAAACGATGATTTTTCTACTTTGGTTTGTCAGCGGTTGCCAGCTTGTAGTTGTTTATCGTGGCCACCAGCACAAGCTTGCCGTTTAAGTTCATTTCTGGGGAGATGACTCGTTGCGGCATTGCGGTACAGACTTCCTTTGGCTTAGCGCCGCCTTGCCGTTCCAGTGCGCTGATGATTGAATCAGTTTCTCTTACCGACACAACAGCCAATGCGCGGCGCTCGTCTTCGCTAAATTTTTCGGCCAAAATTTGCTTACCTTTTGCGGTCAGTTTTTCATGACGCTCCTGCCACTTGGTGCGCGCATCCACTACGCTTTCGTAGGCGGGCGGGTAGGCAAACTGGCACCACTCTTCCATGCGCAGAATAATGTAGGCCGTGCCGCCGATCATGGCTGCAGCCTTGATCGGATCGCTGTGGTCTTTGCTCTCTTGCGTAGGAATAATTTTAGTGGTGGCCGTAGCTGCGCAAGGCGTGTCTTGAAACGCGGTTTTGCCGTCGGCCTGCACGCACTTGTAGTATTGCGCAAAGCCAAGGGAAGGGAGAAGTAGAAAAATTGCTGCGAGGGAATGCCACATAATTTAGCTTTCTAATAAACAAATAATTACGCCGAATGATGCAGAAATTATCTGCATGATTCGGCGCGGTAAACACGGCTTAAAACTTAAAATTAGCTATCTGATTCCAAGAAGCTCTTTAGCTTTTCGCTTCTGGAAGGATGGCGCAATTTACGTAATGCCTTGGCTTCGATTTGACGAATACGCTCGCGGGTTACATCGAATTGTTTGCCTACTTCTTCCAGCGTATGGTCGGTGTTCATTTCAATACCAAAGCGCATTCTAAGTACCTTGGCTTCACGCGGCGTTAAGCTATCGAGCACGTCTTTGGTGATGTTCCGCAAGCCAGAATATTGTGCGCTTTCAAGCGGTGCCAAGCTTGCTTGGTCTTCAATGAAATCGCCTAAGTGGGAATCATCGTCGTCACCAATTGGCGTTTCCATCGAGATTGGTTCTTTGGAAATTTTGAGAATTTTGCGGATTTTATCTTCCGGCATTTCCATCTTCACAGCCAAGGTTGCTGGATCGGGCTCAATGCCGGTTTCCTGCAAAATTTGCCGTGAAATACGGTTCATTTTGTTGATCGTTTCTATCATGTGCACCGGAATACGAATGGTACGGGCTTGGTCCGCAATCGAGCGTGTAATAGCCTGACGAATCCACCATGTTGCATAGGTAGAAAACTTATAACCGCGACGATATTCAAACTTGTCCACCGCCTTCATCAAGCCGATATTGCCTTCTTGGATCAGATCCAAAAATTGCAAACCACGGTTAGTATATTTCTTCGCAATCGAGATCACCAAACGCAAGTTGGCTTCGATCATTTCGCGTTTAGCAAGGCGCGCTTTGGCCTCACCTGTGCTCATTTTTTTGGAAATATCTTTAAGCTCTTTAATCGGCAAGCCAACGTCTTGTTGCAGCGAGATGAGCGATTCTTGGGCTTCTACAATGGATGGCTTGTAACGCACCAATGCCGCGCTGTAGGCTTTGCCAGAAGCGATTTCGTCACTTACCCATTTGATATTGGTTTCGTTACCTGGGAATACTTTGATGAAATGCGCACGCGGCATACCTGCGTTTTTGATGCACAAATCCATCACGCTACGCTCGTTACCGCGAATGCGTTCAACCAAAGCACGTAGGCCTTCGCACAGCGCTTCAACCTGCTTTGCAGCAAAGCGAATTTGCATGAGCTCTTCAGAAATTTCTTCTTGCAGGGTTTTGTATTCCTTCGCGCGATGACCTTTTTCGGTCAGCACTTTTTTCATCTTTTTATGCAGCTTACGAATCGCGTTAAAGCGCTCTAATGAATCAAGCTTCAACTGCTCTAAATTTGCAGCGGCCAAGGCACCGGCTGCATCTTCGTCTTCTTCTTCGTCCGCAATTTCTTCTTCCTCTTCATCAGCTTCTTCTTCGGCCAATGCAGCGGCTGCGGCAATTTCTTCTTCTTCGTTTGGATTAACCAAACCATCCACTACTTCATCAATGCGCATTTCATCGCGCTCAACTTTATCAGCAAGCTCGATAATGTCGGCGATGGTTGTAGGGCATGAAGAAATAGCGTGAATCATGTGCTTTTGGCCGTCTTCAATACGCTTAGCGATTTCAATTTCGCCTTCGCGCGTCAGCAATTCAACCGAGCCCATTTCGCGCATATACATGCGCACAGGGTCAGTGGTGCGACCGAATTCGGAATCGACGGTGGACAGCGCTTGAGCGGCTTCTTCTTCAGCATCGTCATCCGTTACCGTCGGCGCAGCTTCGGTGAGCAATAGCGTTTCTGCATCAGGGGCAACGTCATAAACCTGAATGCCCATGTCGTTAAACGTGGTGATGATGGACTCAATTTGTTCCGCATCCACCATGTCCGGCAGGTGATCGTTAATTTCCGCGTAAGTTAAAAACCCACGGTCTTTACCCAGTGCAATCAGCGTTTTTAACCGCGTGCGTTGCGCTTCAACATCCACTGCTTTATCGGGCTTATCGGTGCCTTTTGACGTTGGAAACGGATACTCGTCGTTTTGCAGTGATTTAGGTTTGCGTGCCATAGGAAAAAAATCCGAAAAGTATGAAGCGGAAAATAACAAAAACGCTGCTAAATTAGATCGAAACCTAATTTTTGTGCAAGCCAAATAGAAGGTAAAACTGCAGGTTAAAACCGAGATTCATTACGCTTTGGTGGTAACGGATGAGCGGTGATGAATGTCCTGCAAGCGAACTTAGGCAACCTAAGATTATAGCATTTCTCAACATTCCTTGCCCGTGGTTTTGCGGTAAACAGCGCAAAACAGAGATGAAATTACGTGAAATAATGCGATATATTGTTTTAGACCAATAGGTGAAAAAAAAGTTCCAACTAATTTGCGATAAATTTATTGCCGAATCGTCGGCTCGACCATCGAAATCAAACGCTGCGAGGGCGATTTATAGACTAAGAAATAGGCTGAAGACGCCCTAAAATAGGGCGTCTTCAGCCTATTTATTATGCCAAACCCATCTGTTTAGCCCGTTCCAATTCAGCTTCACGCTGAATTTTTAGCGCAATAGTTTCTTTAAGCGACGCCATTGCGCCATCAAAATCGCCATCAATATCTAAGCGTTCGGCGTCAATACCGCGATAGCGTTTGTCGTTTACGGCTTTAGAAATATCGTCGAAGTCGGGCGTTTCGCGAAAGCTTTCTACCAGTGCTGCTACATGCATTTCGCAATCATGGTCGCGGATAAAATGCACCACGCGCACGAGTGTGCCTAGGGGCGTATTGGCATCAACGTCCGCGTCAATATCAAAGCGTTGCGCGAGCGCCGGCTTCAAGAGCAGGGCGGCCAAAATTTGGAATGATGTGCCGGGCATGGGTTCGCGTCGTAGCGTGGGCGCGCCGCGTTCAGGTTCTTTTTTCCCCCATTTTTTTTGACCGGATTTTTGGCCGCCAAATGCAGGGTTGGTTTTAAAGTTGCCGCCCGCTTTTTGGTTGTTACCAAAATTGCCTTGTTGATTATTTGCATACCGTGGTTGCTGCAGCGCAGGCAATAAATTTGCCAGCTCATGGTTTTGCATGCCCATTAATTCAGCCAAGCGTTTGCGCAACATTAGGCCTAATGCAGGTGCGGTAATTTGGGCGATTAGGGGTGTGGCAATATTGAGTAATTTAGCGCGGCCTTCTTCTTCACCCATATTTACCTGTGCGGTCAATTCCTCGAAGAGCACGGTAGATAGAGGCTTTGCAGCTGCTAGGGCGTCATCAAATCCGGCCTTGCCTAAGCGCCGCACGTAAGTATCGGGGTCGTCTTCTGCGGGTAAAAATAGGAAGCGATAGTTTTTACCATCTACTACGGTGGGTAGCGAAATTTCTAGCGCACGCCATGCTGCTTTGCGCCCGGCTTTGTCGCCATCAAAGCAAAACACAATGGTGTCGGCTAAGCGGCTTAGTTTTTCTAGGTGCATCGGCGTGGTCGCCGTGCCTAAGGTGGCCACCGCATTGCCCACGCCGTTTTGAGCGAGCGCCACCACGTCCATATAACCTTCCACCACAATCACGGTGGCGCTATCGCGAATGGCACGACGGGCTTGAAATAGGCCGTAGAGTTCGCGGCCTTTTTCGAATAATGGTGTCTCGGGTGAATTCAAATATTTAGGCTCACCCGCACCAATTACCCGACCGCCAAAACCGATGGTGTTGCCTTTGGTGTCAAGTATCGGAAACATGACGCGATCGCGGAAGCGGTCGTATCGACGGCCTTCTTCGCTATCTATCACCAAGCCACACTCGGCTAAGCTTGCCATGCTGTAATCTTCATACGCCGCTTTTAAACCTTGCCAACCATCGGGCGCGTAACCTAGCTGAAAGCGTAGTGCAATCTCGCCAGATACGCCGCGCTTTTTAAAGTATTCAATGGCGGTGGGCGAGCGCTTTAATTCGCGGCGATAAAATTGGTTCGCGCTTAACATCACGTCCGTTAAGCTTGCCGTCAATTTTGCGCGGGCAATCACTTCTTCGCTATTGATGCCGGTTGGCATCACCATGCCCACTTGCTCGGCTAATTCGCGCAAGGCATCTAAAAACGGCGTACCGTTGTATTCAATTAAAAATGTGATCGCGCTGCCGCTAACGCCGCAGCCGAAGCAGTGGTAGAACTGCTTGGTGGGGCTAACATTAAAGCTGGGTGATTTTTCGTTATGGAAAGGGCAGCAAGCCACATAACCTTGCCCCGCTTTTTTGAGTTTTACTTGTCGATCAATGACTTCGACAATATCAACCCGTGAAAGAACCTGTTGAATAAATTCTGGTGCGATCACGGGGATGTGGCTTTCTGTTTTCTACGCCAGCGCCGCTTTCACCAGCCCCGATAATTTGCCCATGTCCGCACGCCCCGCCACTTTCGGACGCAACGCGGCAATCACTTTGCCCATGTCTTTACCGGACGTAGCGCCCACTTCAGCGATGGTGGCTGTGAGGATTACTTTCACTTCGTCGTCGCTCAATTGCGCGGGCATGTAGGCCTGCAAAACGCCCACTTCAAATTGCTCAACGGCCACTAAATCCATGCGGTTACCGGCGGTGTATTGCTCGATGGAATCCTTACGCTGCTTAAGCATTTTTTCAATAATGGCCAGCACGATGTCGTCGGTAATTTCAACGCGCTCATCCACTTCCTTCTGTTTCAATGCAGAAGTAAGCAGGCGAATTGCGCCCAATTTACCGGCTTCGCGCGCCTTCATGGCGGCTTTCATGTCGTCGTTAATTTTATCGCGTAGGCTCATTGCAACTCCATACAGTTAATAATTGAATGCAGAAACTTGAAAGCTAAAAACACAAACGGGCGGACTGAAGTTCAGCCCACCCGCTTGGATCACGAAAGGAAAAAACTTAAATTACTAGTAAAGCTTAGGCGGCAGCATTTGGCTGCGCAGGCGCTTGAAACGACGTTTCACAGCAGCAGCATGCTTACGCTTGCGCTCGGCTGTTGGCTTTTCATAAAATTCGCGAGCGCGAAGATCAGTTAAAAGACCTGTTTTTTCAATAGCACGTTTGAAACGACGCAGGGCAACGTCAAACGGCTCATTTTCTTTAACGCGAATATTTGGCATGTATAAATCATTCCTGTCGTGATGAAAGCTGTAGGGCTAAACATATTGCGCCACTACAACAAAATTTTTCTCGTCTGAAAAGTGGCAAAAACAGCAGCCGAAGTTCCAAGCGAAGCCCTATATAATAACAGCTAAGCTGCTTTCTGCCAAGCGCTGGATTTGCCCACGCGGTGGTTTGGCCACGGAATTGTTGACTAAATGCAACGCTTTACCAGAAATGTGGGCGTTATTTGCATGATTAGGAAGGGTAATTTGTTAATACTAGGCATTGAATCGTCATGTGACGAAACCGGTTTGGCCCTTTACGACACTAAAAATGGCGGGCTACTCGCCCAGCGCATTCACTCGCAAATTGACATGCACAAAGCCTATGGCGGCGTGGTGCCTGAGCTCGCCTCGCGCGACCATATCCGTCGTGTCGTCCCGCTCACCCGTGAGGTGTTGGCCGAAGCCGGACGCCATCAAACCGACATCAATTTAATCGCCTACACCGAAGGCCCAGGCCTAGGCGGTGCATTGTTAGTGGGCGCTAGCTTCTGCGCTGGACTAGCATTGGCAATAGGTTGCCCCACAATTGGCATCCATCACCTAGAAGGTCACCTACTTTCACCCCTGCTAGCCGATCCGCGCCCAGACTTCCCGTTTATCGCCCTTTTAGTATCTGGCGGCCACACCCAATTGATGGCGGTGGAGGGCGTCGGCCAATATAAATTACTGGGCGAAACGCTAGACGATGCTTGCGGCGAAGCCTTCGACAAAACCGCCACGTTATTAGGCTTAAGCTACCCCGGCGGCCCCGCCTTGAGCGCATTGGCGGCAAAAGGCCGCACCGATCGCTTCACCTTACCCCGCCCGCTATTACACAGCGGTGACTTAAACTTCAGCTTCAGCGGCCTAAAAACAGCCGTCGCTACCTTGGTGCAACGCGAAAAACTAGGCGCGGAAGATTTTGCCGATGTCGCCGCCAGTTTTCAAGAAGCGGTAGTTGATGTGCTAGTCGCAAAGTCACTTGCCGCCTGCGCATTGGCAAAAGCCAATGCGCTGGTGGTTGCAGGCGGCGTGGGTGCGAACAAACGCTTGCGAGAACGCCTAACCCTTGCAGGTGCGCTTAAAAAAGTTAGTGTTTACTATCCGCCCATGGCTCTATGCACGGATAACGGGGCGATGATTGCTTTTGCGGCCGCGTTGCGGGTAGAAGCTGGGTTAGTGCCGAATGTGGCACCTGCGGACGGGTTTAGCGTTAGGCCGAGGTGGCCGTTGGCGGGGGTGGGTTTTGGAGTGTAGTTTTGGTCGGATGGAAAGGCTGAAGATGCCCTAAAATAGGGCTTCTTCAAAAACTGTATTGACACGTACTACAGCCAAAGATTCAACCACCTTACGCCGCCTCAAGCACCCGCAACTCAATGCGCAGCCCAGCGGCTGTCGCCATATTTACTAGCGAATCAAGTGCAAACAAATTAATTTTGCCTCGCGCTAAATCCGAAATACGAGGCTGACTCACCCCGAAACATATCGCAGCTTGCGCTTGGGTTAAGGCGGTGCGAGCCATGTGCGCTTTCAACGCCATCATCAACTGCGACCGTAACCGCATGTTTTCCGCTTCTTCTGGCGTATCTTCGATGGCATCCCACACGCTTGCAAATTGTTTTTTACTCATTTTGATAACTCCTTAATCAAATCACTATATCTTTTTTCAGCAACATCCAAATCGAGTTTGCTTGTTTTTTCCGATTTCTTTTGAAAGCAGTGCAGCACATAAATTGCATCAGAAAATTTGGCTATGTACACAACCCGAAAAATACCGGCGCTATCGCTAATGCGAATTTCGCGAACGCCCGCACCAATCGTCTTCATTGGTTTCCAATCATCTGCGTCCAATCCCTGCTGTATTTGATCGAGTTGAAACCCCGCTTCCCGACGAGCAAAAATTGGGAATGTACACAAATCACGATGTGATGAACCTCGAAAACGCAAGAGTTTAATTTTGACCATAACCATAACCAGAATTATACTGATTTTTGTATGTCATGGTAAATCTCTAATTGGTAATGGTGCAATCAACATCACACGTTCCTGCCAATGCCGTGCACCATGCCCTTAACCTAAGTGCTATCGCATCGGCGAAGGTGATTACATTCTGCGTTCTGAGAAAGGTAAGCCGTAGATGACGGTGTGCCGTGATGCGGGTGGAGTAGTGGTTCGACGACCGCGTGGGCAGATAAAGCGTTGTCCACCCTGCAAAACTACACCGCCGCCGATACTCGCTTCCAAACCAGTTCCGCCAGCGCTACATCTTCCACGCCAATACCTACCGATTTATACAGCGTCACATCGTCCGCTTTACGCACATAGCCGGTTGTGCCTGCTAGTAGCGCACCTAGTTCTACTACTTTACGGCGGTCTAGCGCTTCGGGCTTGGCTAGCATGAAGTCGCCGGTTTCAATTAAGGTTTGCGGTGCCCATTCCACGGCGATGCAGGCTGATCTTTCGAGCAAGGCGTCATCCACTTCGCGGGTGTCGGGTTTGCTTGAGCCGATGGCTGCCACAAACGTGCCGGGGCGCACGGCGTTGCCATCGAAAAGCGCTGTTTTTGATCTGGTTACGGTAATGATAATGGCGGCGTCCGCTATCGCTTCCTCGGCGGTCATGGCGACCGTTGTGACGTTAAAGGTGTCGCGCAACCATGTGCAAAAGGCTGATGCATCGCCCATCGGCTCAACCACATTTACTTTTTTGATTGGCATGGTTGGCAAGAAGGCTTGGATGTGGGCGCGCGCCTGAATGCCGGTGCCAAATATCGCTAAGGTGTTGGGCGTGGCTGTCGCAAATGCGCCCGCCACCACACGCGTAACGGAGGCAGTACGGAACTCAGTGAGCGCATTGCCTTCCATTACGCACAGCAGACGGCCATCGTCAAACGCGAATAGCGGAATTACAAAATTAAATTTGCCGTCTACCGTGGGGTAAATTTTAGCCCCCATCACGCCCGCACCCGGCAGCACCGCCCCCATGGCGCTGATGGTGCGTCCGCCCGCGTTGGCGCGACCGCGCGCTAGGTTCGCGCCATTGCCCGCACCAAAGGCGCGGAAGGCCGCATCCATGGCGGCTATGGCGTCGTTCATGGTCATGTGTTGGCGTACTTGGGCATCTGTAATAAATTGCATGGTGTGCGTTCCTAAAAATTAAATGGCTGAAAATGGTTGCGCGTTAAAAGTGGATTGTTTACCTAGAATATTGTCCGCCACAATTTGCGCGGAGCCGCACGACAGCGTGAATCCCAGTGCGCCTTGCCCTACGTTTAAATGCAAATTATCTGGCCCCCATTTGTGACGGCCAAGTATTGGCAAGGCGGTTGGGGTGACGGGTCTAAATCCTGTCCACGGATTGGGTTCTGAGTAGTCGCCGCACTCGCCAAACAGAGCGCGGGTAGACGCAATAAGGGACACAATTCGATCCGGCGGAATGGTCGCATTGCCACCCACAAGTTCGGCCATACCGGCCACGCGCAACCGATTTCCCAAGCGCGCAAACACCACTTTGCGCGCAGAATCTGTGATGCTAACTATTGGCGCGCCTTCGTGATTATCGGTGTTAATGGTGATGCTATAGCCTTTGAGCGGATATACCGGTAAATGCCCCACAAGCCCCAAACTACGGGCGATTGCAGGCGATTGATAGCCACAGGCCAACACCACAGCGTCGGTCGCTATTTCGCCATGCTTATCAGTTTTCACGGCCACAATATGGCCTTTTTCAACGCGTGCGCCGGTGGCTTCGGTGTGCATTAAAAACTTCACGCCGCGTGCCTTTAGTATTTTTTCTAGTGCCACGCAAGTCATCAAACAATCTGCCGCGCATTCGCTTGGCGTGTAGATCGCACCCACAATTGTTTTGGAATAATTTGCTAATGCAGGCTCTAGTTCCGCACAGCGTTTTGGGCTAACTGCTTCTTGCTCGGAGCCTAGCGTTTTTTGATATTCAAGCTGTTGTTTAGCACCTGCAAATCCAGCTTCGGTGTTGAACAAAACCAGCTTGGCTGACGCTGCAAAATCGCAATCAAATTTCTCTTTGGCCAGCATCGCGTCGAAGCCCGCGCGGCTCAATGCGGCAAGTTCGAGTAAAGCCACTGTATTTTTGCGTGAGGTAGCCGCAGTGCATGCCGCCATAAACTTTATGCCCCACGCCCATTGTGCAGGATCAAGCTGCGGCTGAAATTTAAGCGGCGAATCTTTAGCAAATAATAGCTTTGGCAATTGCGCCCAAATGGAGGGATCAGCCAGCGGCTGCACGTACGAATAACTAAGCTGCGCGCCATTGCCGCCACTAGCGCCTGAGCCCGCTGTAGCGCGATCAATCACCGTTACATGCACGCCCTGTTGCTGCAAATAATATGCTGTGGTTAAACCGATAATGCCCGCACCTAAAACACAAACTTGCATGACGACTCCGAGGGTTAAATTAGACGATGTCGCTATAGTAGCGATAAATAGCGGGTGTGGGATTTTTTACGCACTTTTGCGTCTGTGTTGCACCAAAATAACAACCATTTGATGTTGTTTTTGGTGCTAAGATCATGTCTACGGAAACTAAAACTTAGGAATGGATATGAGAACGACGATCAATCTTGATGAAGAATTGCTAGCGCAAGCCGCAAAAATTACGGGTCAAACCGTGCGCAGCACGTTGATCAATGACGGCTTAGTGGCGCTCATCCAGCGCGAGAGTGCGCGGCGGCTTTCGCTCTTAGGCGGCACGCAACCGTTAATTAAAGCGGTGCCACGGCGTCGTTCCACCAACATTTAGCGCCATGGTGCTAGTTGACGCCTGTATTTGGATCGATTACCTGCGCAAAGGCGATGCGGCGCTTGGTCAACTGCTAGACGCTAATCGCGTACTGATGCATCCCTTCGTGTTGGGAGAGTTGGCGTTAGGCGGCGGGAAACAGCGCAAGGACAGCTGGCCTTTTATGGTGAATCTTCCGTCCGCAGAGATGGCGGATAATTGGGATGTAATCAACATGCTGGATGGCAAAAAAATGGTGGGCATTGGCATCGGTTTTGTCGACGCCCATTTAGTGGCGTCTACTATTTTAGAAAACGGCAAACTTTACACCCGTGATAAGCGCTTGGCCGCCGTTGCTGCCAACCTAAAAATTCAGTTTCAATAACTAAACTTCGCGTTAATATCTATGCAAATCCTCGGCATCCCCCTCGATTTTTTCCTCTTTGGTTTAACCCTTTTAGGTGTCGCACTTTTCCACCATCACACTTTAAAAGTAGCGGTGGGAGGCTTGATTATCATCACGCTTTACAAGCTATTGTTCAGTGATTTTTCGGGCGTGACGGGCTTTCCAGGATTGCTTAAATTATTGGCCCATGAATGGGTGATTATTGCGAATTTGCTTGGCCTGCTACTAGGCTTTGCGCTGTTGGCTGATCATTTTGAGAAAACCGAAATTCCAGCCATCTTGCCCAATTATTTGCCCGACGATTGGAAGGGCGGCTTTGTGATGTTGGTGCTGGTGTTTTTTATTTCTGCCTTCTTAGATAATATTGCGGCCGCCATGATTGGCGGCACGATGGCGGCAGTGTTGTATCAGAAGCGCGTGCACATTGGGTTTTTAGCGGCGATCGTTGCCGCTAGCAATGCGGGGGGGGCAGGAAGTGTGGTGGGCGACACGACGACGACCATGATGTGGATTGACGGCGTCGCGCCATCGCAAGTACTCGAAGCGTACATAGGTTCATTTACCGCGCTGCTTATCTTTGGCGTAATTGCAGCGCGGCAGCAACACGCCTATCAGCCGATTCAAAAAGATGCGCCCGTAGGTGCGCATATTCATTGGGCTAGGCTGTGTATTGTCGGCATTATTTTGTTGAGCGCGGTAGGTGCCAACGTGTATTTCAATTTGATGCATCCGGCGGTGTTAGATTACTTTCCAGTCATTGGTGCAGCCGTTTGGGTTGCTATTTTAGTCACCACACCGTGGCGCGCACCGACGTGGAGCTTGCTACCCAGCGCATTCAAAGGCACGCTATTTTTGCTGTCGCTTGTGATGTGCGCATCCATGATGCCGGTACAGCACTTGCCCGCTGCCTCATGGGAGAGCGCGCTGGGTTTAGGGTTTTTAAGCGCCGTGTTTGACAACATTCCGCTCACGGCATTAGCACTAAAACAAGGCGGCTATGATTGGGGCTTTTTAGCCTATGCTGTCGGTTTCGGCGGCAGCATGATTTGGTTTGGTTCGTCCGCTGGCGTTGCGCTGAGCAATATGTACCCTGAAGCTAAATCCGTCGGTGCCTGGCTTAAAGGCGGTTGGCATGTGGCGTTAGCTTATGTGGTGGGCTTCTTTGTATTGCTTGCAGTAATGGGCTGGCAGCCGCAGCCTAAGCGCGCAAAAGCCACCGCGCAAAGTGCCATGCAAAGCACTACGGCAATGCCTGTAGACGCCCGTAAATAGGGCATCTACAGGCACATTAAATTTATTTTTTGCGGATGTTCAAAATGAAAATCTTATTTGCTGTATTGATGGTTTCAAACATGGCTTTGGCCAACGACGTAGCCATACTGCGTTGCCGTGGCATCGCCGAAGCCGCCCCGCGTTTGGCGTGCTATGACGCGATGGAAGTTGCTGCTAAGGTGGTCACTGCCCCGCCTAAACCGGTTGCCGCGGTACCACAGCCCGCCCCTGCCGTCGTCGCCAAAACCGAAGTTGAAAAATTTGGGTTAGTGGACAAAGCTGTAAAAAAAGACGAGCTGGATGTAATTGAAAGCACCATTCCGGGTAGCTTTGAAGGCTGGGAAGCCACAACCGTATTTCGTTTAGCCAACGGCCAAGTGTGGCGGGTGAGCGACGATAGCGCTAGACCACATTATGTAGACAACCCCATCGTCAAAATTACGCGCGGCGCATTCGGCGCGTTCTACATGGAAATTCAAGGGACTAAAATTGCGCCTAAAGTGAAGCGTTTGCAGTAGCTTTAATAGCCTGTAGACGCCCTATTGTAGGGCGTCTTCAGGTTAATCGATAGCAGTCTAAAAGTCGACTCTATCGCGACTGCGCGGCGCGAGCGCGCTTGGTGTAGTCGGAGTACGCGGGCAGAGCAACTGCGGCAACAATGCCGAGTACAAAAACCAGAGGCAAAACACAAGCCAATAAAATAGATAGCGTGGTATTGGGCGGTGTTTTGTTGCCATAGTTATTGGGCCCATTTGTTCCAGGGATGAACCAAAAAATTAGATTCACCAAGGGAATTAAACACAACAGGGCCAGCCAGCCTGATGTATTGAAATCGTGACAGCGCTGTATGGTTAACATCACCTGCATAACGAGGATGACAAGATAGGCCAACACTAAGCCGATTCCGCCCGTTACCGCGCCGATTAGCGCACCAACAAACATGATCAAAATCGAAAGCCCGACCGAGTAGCC
>JAYUOW010000079.1:0-5619 GCA_043760555.1 Betaproteobacteria bacterium | reverse complement strand
GTAACGCCAAAACTTAAGCGGTATAAATTGCGAATGCTAATGAACGACTTAATTTGTGTGAGCCGCCAAAACACCACCACTTCGGCAAACACGCCAAGCGACCATAACAGCCCCACTGTGGTTTTGCTGTAACCGTGGCTTACCATGTGGATGGAATAGAAAACGTTGTTAGCGCCTTGCGACGCCATCATCAAAATGCAGGAGACCAGCAGCGCTAAGATGGCGGGGTTTTTTGCGGTTTGCCATAAATTTAGCGTCGGCAACGCCGCAGGCAGTGCCTTGTCGATGCCCGCGACCCGAAGGTAGTCCCCTTGCGGGATATTTAGGGCTTCTTCAGGCATTATTTTTGCAGGCGCAGTGGTTTCTACCACCATCCAAGCCACCACAATTGCACCAGCCAACAAGCCCGCAACGACGGGCAGCAACGCCAGCACCGACGTCACATCAAGCAGCGGCCCCGTGAGCGACACGGCCACAATAAACCCCACACTGCCCCATAGCCGAATCAACGCGTAGCGACCTGTATCGCCTTCCACATGTCGCATCACAATAGCTTCAAACAACGGCACCACGCACGACCACATGGCGTTGATGAACAAAAATAGCAGCGTGACGGGCAGCACGGCATTCGTAAAAAATAGGCCCAGGGTGGCTAGCCAAGATGCCAACATGGACAAGCGAATAAGCTGTAACCTGCCACCGGTTTTGTCCGCTAAATGTCCCCAAAAATTCGGAATGACGATGCGCAACACCAGCTGTAGCGACAATAACGTGGCGATTTGCGCGGCACTAAAGCCAATCGCTTGCAAGTACAAGGCGATGTAAATTGAAGTGGTGCCCAGACACGCAAAGTACGCGGCATAAAAGCTGGCATAACGAACGGCGACCGACATATCAGCGGTTGCCCAGGTGGCTACGCCTCACTCGGATCAGGGTTTTCTACCCGCACACCCGCAGCATTCACACCAAGGGAGGCCTGCGCCGCCAACCTCGGCGTGGCCACTACCACATCACCATTTTGCGCCCGCTGCAACAACGCATGGTCGATCAAAACCAGCGCTAATAGGGCTTCGGCAATGGGTGCGGCTCTAATTCCTACACACGGATCATGCCGTCCATGGGTGTTAACAATTGTTGGTTCGCCGGTAACAGTGACACTTTGCCGGTCAAGCCGAATGCTAGAGGTGGGCTTAATGGCGATAGATACGCACACGTCTTGGCCGGTAGAAATTCCGCCTAATATGCCGCCTGCGTTGTTGGATAAAAATCCGTCTGGGCGCATCTCGTCCGAATGCTCTGTGCCTAATTGACCGACGCTCGCAAAGCCCGAACCAATTTCTACACCCTTCACCGCATTCAAGCCCATCATGGCGTGCGCGATGTCGGCATCTAAGCGGTCATACAGCGGTTCGCCCCAGCCTGCGGGCACGTTGGCTGCCACCACGTTAATGCGCGCACCGCAGCTTTCACCGGATTTACGTAGCGCGTCCATGAAGGTTTCAAGCTGCGGCACGATGTCGGCGTTAGCGGCAAAAAACGGATTGTCGTTGACCACATCCCAAGTTTTAAACGGGATTTTATTGACGCCGAGCTCGGACAAATGTGCACGAATTTGCACGCCGTAGCGTTCGGCCAACCATTTTTTAGCGATGGATCCTGCGGCTACCGTGGGTGCTGTCAGGCGTGCAGACGAACGCCCTCCCCCGCGATGATCGCGCCGGCCGTATTTTTGAATATAGGTGTAGTCGGCATGACCGGGGCGAAAGCTTTGCGCGATGTTGGAATAATCTTTGCTGCGCTGATCTTCATTGCGGATGAGCAAGGCAATGGGCGTGCCAGTGGTAAAACCTTCAAACACGCCAGATAAAATTTCCACCGTATCGGATTCGCGACGCTGGGTAACATGGCGTGATGTGCCCGGTTTACGGCGGTCTAGGTCTATTTGAATATCTTCAGCGGTCAGGCTTAAGCCGGGGGGGCAACCATCCACCACGCAGCCGATGGCGGGGCCGTGCGATTCACCAAAATTTGAAACCACAAACAAGCGACCTAATGAACTTCCAGACATGCGCGCACCAATTCAGACCTAAACCACAATTTTACCACGCGGTGCGGCGTGGCTAAAACACGGTGTTTAGGCAGTTTTAAGTTTCTGGATAGTTGGGGAAACTATACTCGTGCAGGCGCTTAAGCAGGGCGCGACAAAACTTTTCAGCCGCTTCTTTAGATACCGCAATATCGAGCACACGGGCGCACAACACGACAGCCTTGGTCAATTCTTCGGTGCGGGTTGCCATCATAATTTTCACGCGCACTAGCTCTACGTCGGAACCTAGCAATTGCCGCAAATCATCGAGCAACACAAACTTTAGCGCTTCTAAATTTCGCGGCTCTATGCTGCGACCTTCCAGCAGACGCGCGATATTGGCAGCCGATGGCACTTCATTGCTTAGCAAAGGTTCACCGACCACATGAGGCGCTGCAGTAGTAAGTGATTTCAAACTACCATCACGCAACATCTCGCGCGGGTCATGCGATGGCGCGGCGGTTGAGACGACGTCCTGTAGCAACGTCGGATCGCTAATGGCTGCGATCACGCGCATGCGACCTGTAGCGCTTAGCTTGGATTCAATCTGTGCCATTTGTGCCGCGTTTTCGGGCGTTTCAACCGGCATGGGTTGAATTAGCCCCATACGCAATAGGCTACGAATAGTAATTTGCGTTTGCGCGCCCAATGACCGCTCCAGCTCACGCACCACCATTTTTAAATTGCGCTTGCCGTCGACTACTTGCAACACCAAACGCTGTTGGGTGGGCAGCACAACGCCCACGTCCATCATCTCTTGGAGGGCGTCAAAATTTTTATGCAGCACCACAAATTCATTGGCGAATATATCAAAACTAGGATCGAATTCAGCGGGAGTCATGAGCGTGAGATTTTGAAAAAACAACATGAGCGAGAGATAACGACAAGGAAAGCTCAGCAAAAAAACCGAGCCAAGAATCAGCTTACGCATACTATCTCAAAAACTTATGAGCAAATGTATCGCAGCTTTACAAGTTGACCTTACGTCGCCTCTTGGGGAGGCGTAGACAATATGATGACACATATCGCCGCTTCCTTCCCCCCCCTTACATCCTAAATAATCAAAAATTGATTATGCAATCGCTCGCCTATTTTTCTACGTTGGCTTCTACATCGTCGCTTGAAGGCGGCATTGGCGATACATAACCAATTACCAGCAACAATCCGCCCACGCCCATAAATAAAACAATGCGCCAAATGGTATCCACGCTGGCCAAATCACGCAAGAATAATTTTGCCACCACTACCGCCAGCAACGCCCCGCCCAGCATCCACAAGCTACGCTTTCGCATGCGCCCTGCCGTTACCATCAACGCCCATGCCGTCGCCGTCCACAGCAGCGACATCACCGTTTGCAAAGCAGCTGAATTTAGCAGCGTATTAAACTCATACGGGATACCAACATACTGATGCACGGTGCGCGCGGCTATCGCGTTAATCCACAAAAACGCATTTGCAGCCATCGCGTAAAGCAGCAGATTACTACTACCAGCAGTGCCTGAAGACGCCCTATTTACGGGGCTTAACAAGCATTTTGCCAGCACATAGCTAAGACCAAACCACGCCAAATGCGCCACATCAATTGGGTTTAAAATAGGCAGGTACGGCAACGGCGGCGCGCTGCCATTGGCGTGAAAATGCGAATATAAACTGCCCAAAAATAGCAGCGCAAACACTGGCAACAGCAAACCGGTGTAGAACATATTGGCATTAGCATCGCGTCCGCCCTCGGCGTTGTCCGTGTTTAGTCGATTGCCAAAATAGGTTTTTAAGCCGACTATTACTGCCAGCAACAACCCCGCATGCATCGCTAGCTCCCACGTGCGCGTGAGATTTCTATAGCCTGCGTTCCAATCGGTTTCCCACAGCAAACTGCCGAGCACAAACCAAGAAATATACAGCGCAATGCCGTGCGCACTTTGCGCGGCAATTCTGGAACCATCTCGGCTTTGCAACCACGCAATACCCGCCATGACTGCGACTGATGCCAACCACGCCAACCAAAATTCTGGTGCCAACGGATGGCTACCCACCACCACCAATAAGCTCAATATGCTAAACACCTGCATGCCCACCAACAGCAAGTGAGCGCGCCGTATCAAGCGCCAATTTAGCAAGCGGCCAAGCACTTCTAGCACCGCAACCGTGGCCGTGGTAAACAGCAAATTAGCAGCAGCAATTTGCAGCCCCGTGCCAGCATCGGCACTTAAGCTGAACAAACCGAAGCCGCCAATCATCCAAATAATTAAGCCCAGCGATAACCCTACATCTGCCAGCGTGCCGTTACTGATGTTCGCGAGCGCGCCAACGGCAGCGCCTGTTGCAGCGGGCTCATCCTTTGGTTTGCTCACATAAAACAGCACAGCGCTAATGGCCATCACGGCCAAGCCCATGCCCATCACCCAATAATATTGCGCGTGCGCAAACCGCCAAGCAGCTTCCCACACCAAGCTGCCCAGCACAAATGCAGCAACATAAAGCCCTAAGCTACGCGCAGATTCTTGCAAACCGGCATAGCGCTGCAACCACGCAATACCAGCCAACACCGCCACGGATGCCAGCCACGCCAACCAAAAATACGGTGCCAGCGGATGGCCGCCGTGAATCGTCAGTAAATTCAACATGCTAAACAATTGCACCGCCACCAATAAAATATAGCTGCGACGCATTAGGTTCCACTCCAGCACGCGACCAAATAGCACCAACACCGCAGTAGTGAATGTCGTAAACAACAAATTCGCACTCACAATTTGCAGCGCCGTACCGGCATTAGCGCTTAAACTAAACAACCCAAATCCGCCCACCATCCAAATAATGGTGCCCCACACAAAGCCAATATCGGCCAAGGCGCTATTGCTAAAGCGCGTGGCGGTGTTTGCGTCTGCATTTGCGGTTGCGGGTGGTTCTTGCGCACGGGTTTTAGTGATGTAGAACAGCGCAGCGCTTATCACCACTGCAGCCAGCCCCATGCCCAACACCCAGTAATATTGCGCATCTGCAAAGCGCCAAGCGGCTTCCCACGACAGCAACAATAGGCCGAACGCGGTGCCAAGCTTAGCGCGCATCCGTGCGGGCGAGCTTAGCCCATCTTTATCTTGGCGCTGCAACGACCAGAAAAACACCGCCAAACTAATTGGCCACGCCCACGCGCACCACTGCATCAAAGGATGAAACGCCCCTTGCGTACTGAGCAATTGCACCATGAATGCGACGGCAAATAGCGGTAGCTGCCAGACCTGCATTTTGCGCAACTTGTTCCACGACAAGGCACGGCCAACAAATTCTGCTAGCACCACTAGACCTGCCACCACACCCAGTAATACTGATGTGCGCGACAGCAATTGGTAGCGGCCGCCGTGCTCAATTGCGCCAATTGCGGCAGCTTTTGCCGCATCAACGCCCGCTAAAAGCTGCGCATGCGTGCCGGTGTCTACGCCAGCCAATAACCACACGGCACCCCAAGTAAGCAGCAAAAATTCGCACAAACGCTCGTAGGGTTTTAGCACGTCGCTGTATTTAATTTTTAAATACAG
>JAYUOW010000078.1:0-5654 GCA_043760555.1 Betaproteobacteria bacterium | reverse complement strand
AAATCGAAGTGCAACGTTTTAATGCCGCCCGTAGTCAAGTTGCGATTGCAGTAGGTGATCGGCACACGGATAGGTCGGGTTAGGTGTTTTTTGCCGTGAGGCTCTATATCTAGTGCTACGTCGGGTTACACCCTCAAGGGGTACCAAGCGGCAAAAAACGCCTAACCCGACCTACAGCTTTTAAGCACCTTTTTTCGAGGAGCAACCCAGTATTCATCGTTGCACTTCGAACTTGAATCCACCAGTGCGATGCTTCGTTCAACGTTCTTGGTTGCGGCGCAATTTCTTTGACACCCAAATATTTACCATCAAAATAGCTATTTTCATTTTTTGATGGTAAATTACCATCAAATCACTAAAAATGCTCAAATGATGGTAAATCAATATTGGAATAATCGGAGCGATTCTCAGGTGCGTATTGCCAGCGATGCTTTGCAATACGTCGAGAGTTTCGCGGCTGCGCAAATTGCGCTGGCCAAATTCCCAGGTTGGATGTTTTGGAAAAAGTATCCGAATGGGCGTGAGTACTTGGTGCATGCGTTGGATCGTACCGGTAAGGGCACAACGCTCGGCGCGCGCGCGGTTGAATCTGAGCGCGTATTTGTTGAATTTAACGATCAACAAACCGCCGCTAAAACGCAATTAGCACTGGCTAAAGGTCGGGTGGCAGCACAAGCGCGATTCGTTAAAGCGGCAAAATTAAATCGCCTGCCACGTCAAGCGGCAGCGGTGATGCGGGCATTGGGCGATACGCCCAATGGCGGTGAATACGTGGTGGTGGGCACGCACGCCTTGTATGCGTACGAGGCGTTGGCGGACGTAACGATTTTGCCCTTTGCGATGGAAACGCAGGATATTGATGTGCTCTGGGATGCGCGTAAACGCGTACAAACTATCGTGGATGATGTCAGCTTGGTCGGCGCGCTGGGTGCATTAAAATCCATGGACAACACCTACACAACGAATACCGAAAAAACCTTTCAGGCGCGTAATGCCGATGGGTTTGTAGTAGATTTTTTGCGTGCTGAATTGCCTAAAGAACCGCCGTTGATTGAGGCAAACGACAGAATAAATCCGATCAGTTTGCCTGGGCTTGATTGGTTGCTAAAGCAGACGCAAGCCGTCACTTTGTTCGACTACCAAGGGTTTCCAATTACCTTCATTGTGCCTGACCCAAGGTTATACGCGGCACATAAATTATGGTTGTCGCAGCGGACTGATCGCGCGCCCGGTAAGCGTGACCGTGACCGCATGCAGTCGGCGTTGGTGGCGGCGTTACTGTTGGAACGGGAGCCGGTTTTGTTGCCCTTAGATGCTGATGATTTGCAGCAAAGTGTGGAGCTATTTGCAGCGTTCAAGCAGGTATTTTCAGATTAAAAGATGCAAATAAAAATGGCTGAAAACGCCCTGCGACCCGAAGGTAGCCCCCTTGCGGGGAAACAGGGCATCTCCAGCCATTTTATCAAAGCCAAATCTAACCGTTTGCAGCCGGTTCCGCCATGGCGCTCGCTGCAGGCGCATTTGCAGCAGCGTTCAACATCGCCCCGGGCACGTCTGCCGTAGCCGCATCGGCAATTTCTGCCACGTCCGTAGGCGCCACCACCACATCGGCCGTTCGTGTTCGCACCACACCGGTGTGCTGCGCACTATGGTGCCCATCATGCGTGTGATAGCCATTTTCAGGTTCCAAAAAGCGCACCAATTGTTGCAGCGCTTGTTTGTATACCGTGCGTTTAAATTCGATCACGCTATCCAGCGGCACCCAGTAATCGTGCCAGCGCCAGGCGTCAAATTCGGGGTGGCTTGACGCGCGCAGACGCACGTCGTGATCGCGGCCAGTTAGGCGTAGCAGATACCAAATTTGCTTTTGGCCGCGATAGGTGCCGCGCCATTCGCGTTTTACCCAGTGGCTTGGCACGTTGTAGTGCAGCCACCCTTTGGTGCGGCCCAAAATTTTGACGTGTTCTCGCCGCAAACCGGTTTCTTCTTCCAGCTCGCGAAACATTGCGTCCTCCGGTGATTCGCCAAGTTTAATGCCACCTTGGGGGAACTGCCAAGAGTGTTCTCGAATACGTTTACCCCAAAACACCTCGTTCTTTGCATTGCAAAGAACGATTGCGACGTTTGGGCGGTAACCATCTTTGTCGACCATGGTTTACCCCAGCTCTAAAATTAGTAATCTCTATTCTTTCACAAATTGTTTCCCAGCGGTAGGGCTTTAGCGTCCAAGCGTGTAAAATACTTGTGGTTCCATCTTTAACTATCTGAATTAAAACAAATTATGCTTAGCTCTCGATTTTTCATCTCCACCCAAAAAGAAGCCCCGGCCGACGCTGATGTGGCATCGCAAAAACTCATGCTGCGCGCCGGCATGATCCGCAAATTAGCGTCTGGCATTTATAACTATTTGCCGATGGGACTGCGCAGCATTCGCAAAGTAGAAGCCATTATTCGGGCGGAGATGAACGCCGCTGGTGCCATTGAGCTGCTGATGCCGGTGGTGCAACCCGCCGAATTATGGATGGAAACTGGGCGTTGGCAAAAATATGGTGCTGAATTAATGCGCATTAAAGATCGCCATGACCGCGACTTTATCGTGCAGCCAACGTCTGAAGAAGCTATTACCGACATCGCGCGGAGTGAAATTCGCAGCTATCGCCAGCTGCCGGTTAACTTTTACCACATCCAAACCAAGTTTCGCGATGAGCGTCGCCCGCGTTTTGGCGTGATGCGTGGCCGTGAATTTACGATGAAAGACGCGTATTCATTCGACCGTACCGAAGCCGATGCGGCAAAAAGCTACGACAATATGTATGCGGCCTACACTAAAATTTTCCAGCGCTTAGGGTTAACGTTTCGGGCTGTAAATGCCGACACAGGCGCTATCGGCGGTTCGCGCTCGCACGAATTTCAAGTGATTGCTGATACCGGCGAAGACGCCATTGCCTACTGCCCACAATCACAATACGCCGCCAATATTGAGTTGGCTGAATGTCTAGCTTTGGGTGCGCGCGAAGCCGCCTCAGGCGCAATGCAAAAAACACCCACGCCCAACGCATCAAAGTGCGAAGACGTCGCTGCATTGCTCGGTTTGCCGCTAACGCAAACCGTAAAATCTATCGTGCTTGCCACTGATAAATTGGACGAACACGGCGCGATTAAATCCAGCGAAGTATGGCTATTGTTAGTACGCGGCGACCATGAATTAAATGAAATAAAGGCTAGCAAAGTTGAAGGCTTAAACAAAGCATTTAGGTTCGCCACAGAGACTGAAATTATCGAGCACTTTGGCTGTAAACCCGGCTATTTAGGGCCTCTTGGGCTAGTTAAGCCCGTGCGCTTAGTAGTTGACCGCACGGTGGCAGCGATGAGTAATTTTGTATCGGGCGCTAACGAAGTAGACTTCCATTACACCAACCTAAATTGGGGCCGTGACCTACCCGAGCCTGAAGTCATCGCCGACCTACGCAACATCGTAGCTGGCGATCCATCACCCGATGGCGCAGGCGCAATCGAGATTCAACGCGGTATTGAAGTAGGCCATATTTTCTTTTTAGGCACCGTCTATTCCGAGCCCATGAAAGCCACGTTTTTAGACGAAACCGGCAAGCCAGCCCCAATGCAAATGGGCTGCTACGGCATCGGCGTAACGCGCTTATTGGGTGCAATCGAGCAAAATTACGACGACAAAGGCATCATCTGGCCAGACGCCATGGCACCGTTTGAAGTGGTAATTTGTGCGCTCGGCTACGATAAATCCGAAGCCGTAAAAACCGCCGCGCACAAGCTGCATGATGAATTAGCCGCTATCGGCGTTGACGTTATCTTGGATGATCGCGGCGAACGGCCAGGGGTGATGTTTGCTGAATGGGAACTCATCGGCGTTCCGCATCGCATTACCGTGGGCGATCGCGGTTTAAAAGAAGGCATGGTCGAATACCAGCATCGCCGCGTTCAGGTGAATGAGAATTTGGCGTTGGCGGATGCGGCGAGAGTGGTTGCTGGGAAGATTGTAAAGTAGATTTTTTGTGTTCAAGAAGTAGCTGGAGATGCCCTGAAATAGGGTGTCTTCAGGCAAAACTTGAGTGATTTTTTTGAAGTAATTGCGTCAGCAGACAGGAAAGCTTGAGTAGATTGTATGGCTGCAATTGTCTATATTGAATCCTCTATTATCAGCTATTTGACTGCGCGCCCCAGTAGAGATATCGTCACTGCCGCGCGGCAAGCCATCACGATGGAGTGGTGGTCTGCTCGTTTATCTCAATATGAAGTCTATATTTCAGCGCTTGTAGAGACAGAAATTTCATCAGGAGATGCTGCGGCAGCAGCGCAGAGAATGGACGTCGTCGCAAATATTCCTAGCTTAGCCATAACTAACGACGCACAAATGTTGGCTAGCACTTTAATTGCCACAAAAGCTGTTCCTGCAAACAGCGTTGAAGACGCGTTGCATATTGCCATTGCGGCAACGCAGGGTGCGCAGTATCTATTAACGTGGAATTTTAAACACATCAATAATGCCGAAACTAAAGCCAGAATAAATCAAGTAATTGAAGCAGCAGGATTTGACTGCCCAATACTGTGCTCGCCTGAAGAGCTAGGAGGATATGAAGATGATGAATGATCCGATTGTTGAAGAAATTAGACGCATTCGCCAAGCGCACGCGGCAAAACACAATAATGACATCGCCGAAATCTGCAAGGCGCTGAAGTTGCAGGAGCAACTGTCACTTCGACCGGTGGTTAACCTAGAGCGAAAAAGTCATAGAACAATAGTAGCCGGCGCGCAACACTTGCGTAGCTAAACAATTATGGCGTTGTTCAACGCTAAGCTACGCCATTTTTAGCCCTTGTGAGATATTGGGTGTAATTGGGTCTAATCAGGTGTAATTGGGTGTATTATTGGGTATGTTCAACATCAACTCCATCCAAATCACGCCAGAAATACTGGGAATAATCGCCAGTATTGATGAGTTTAAAGGCGCTTGGCGCGCGCTGGGTAACCTCGCCCCTGAGCGATTGGCTGCTCTGAAGCGGGTGGCCACTATTGAGAGCATCGGCTCATCTACCCGCATCGAAGGGAGCAAACTCAGCGATAGCCAAGTGGCACAGCTGCTTTCGAACTTGCAAATGCAGAAACTTTCTACCCGCGACGAGCAAGAAGTTGCCGGTTATGCGGCGGTCATGCAGCTAATTTTTGACGCGTGGCTCGACATTGGCCTTACCGAAAATCACGTTAAGCAATTGCATCGCGATTTACTAATCCATAGCGAAAAAGACGCTTGGCATCGTGGTAATTACAAAACCACCTCCAACAGTGTTGCAGCTTTCGATGAAAACGGGTCTCAGCTTGGCGTGATATTTGAAACCGCCAGCCCGTTTGATACGCCGCGTTTGATGGCGGAGTTAGTGACATGGACTCGCGGGCAATTGCTGGCAAAAGGGCTGCATCCGTTATTGCTGATCGGCATTTGGGCAGTCGTATTCTTAGAAATACATCCTTTCCAAGATGGCAATGGGCGATTGAGCCGTGCGCTAACCACGCTGCTGCTGCTGCAGTCTGGCTATGGCTATGTGCCCTATAGCTCGCTAGAAAGCGTGATTGAGCAAAATAAGGAAGGCTACTATTTGGCGCTGCGCCAAACACAAGGCAC
>JAYUOW010000077.1:0-5655 GCA_043760555.1 Betaproteobacteria bacterium | reverse complement strand
ATAAACCGTTTAGAAAGTTTAGCGAATGAACTGACCCCTGGTGTTCCCCACGCGCGTGGGGATAAACCGCGGAAACAGCGCGACTAAATACGCTGTTGTCAGTGTTCCCCACGCGCGTGGGGATAAACCGCAATCGATAATTTTATGCGTCGGCAATCAACGGTGTTCCCCACGCGCGTGGGGATAAACCGGCGACCTTCCTAAACTCTGTGTTCAGCGGGAAGTGTTCCCCACGCTCGTGAGGATAAACCGTGAACGTAAACGATCTTCCGATAGTGCTTCAAAGTGTTCCCCCCGCGCTTGCGCGCGGGCGATCATTGAAACGTCCGCGGCTCCACCGACTATGTTGCGGAAATCGAGTTGCGCCCTAGTGAGCGTGGCGGAGGATTGAAACCGTGGTGCGCGCTCTCATTGTGCGATTCGCCTGATCGCATTTTGCCGCCACGGTCACACTTATTAGGGCTGTCACTGGGTCAAGAGGGCGCACGCAGAGCGCCCCTACGGCCTTATCAACAGCTCGTGCTTTCGTAATGGAGGGCTGGAGATGCCCTAAAATAGGGCGTTTACAGCCTATCTATATCCCCATCTTTGCTAACCAAGGGTTGATCACCGTCAATCCCGCCGCTTTAAAAGGGGCGCTGTCCTTTGTGGCGATAACTAGGTTGTGGCTGGCGGCGATGGCGGCCGTAGCGACGATGAAGCCGTCGGCGGGCGCGATGGCGTGTGCAGTCGCGCGCGCATTTGCCGCTAAGTTTGCTTAGGCTTTCGACGCGGCATCGTCGAATGGCAAAATTTGTCTGGCAAAAAGCGGTAAGACGTTTTGTTCAAGCCGTTCCCCTAGCGTATTTTGGCGTTGTCCTTTTGGCATTGCGGCTATTCCAAAATGTCACTCAGCTAAGGTGGTGGTTGAAAGATAGTGCGTCTCTATAGATTGTGTGTCTAGCCATGCCAGCACGTTTGCGTCGCCCAAGGCTTTCCATGGTTCTGAGACGACGTTTGTATCAAGTGCAGGGAGTTTTTAGGGTGTTTGGCTCGGTTATTCTATTTTTCTACAAAACTGGGCTGCAGGTGTAGGTCGAATTCACGGCCGTAAGAGGCGATAAAATGCCTGAAGACGCCCTAAATTAGGGCGCCTTCAGCCCATTTTAAAACCGTTAAAATCACCCATCCTGTTCCACCCTAAACAGCCGCCACTCGCCCAAATCACCCGGCAATATTTGCGTGCCACGTTCGGTAAAGCTTATGCCTGACCCAGACACTAAGTCTTTTACCGTGCTCGATACTAAAATTTCGCCAGTTTCTGCTTGTAGGCCGAGCTGGATGGCGATTTGTACTGCCTCGCCAGTTAAGTGCGCACTGGGGTTTATCGTTTGATCGGTGTTGATTACGTCGCATTCGCCCGTGTGTAAGCCCGTGTGTAGCTGCACGCCTAGGCGTTGTGCTGCGGCGTGGATTGCACAGGCGGCGCGGATGGCGCGGGCGGGACCGTCGAAGCTGGCTAATAGCGTATTGCCATTGGTGGTGTTGTTATTACCGCTGGTTTGTATCGCGCGGCCATTAAATAACGCGACTTCTCGTCTGAAAAATAATGGCTGGCGTTGCACTAAATCGGCTAACGGGTTTGTGCCTAACGTATCGGCCGCCACCCGTACGCTAAGTACGGTTGCCAGCACGCGGTTAAACGCAGATACATGGCGCACGCCGGTTAAAAATAATTCTATTTCATCCAAAATTTCGTCTTGCGGGCCGACGAAGGGTAGGTGGTCTACGCCGGGAAGTTCTACTAGTTTGGCGTTGGGGATGTTGTTGGCTAGGTAGCGGCCTTCTTCAATTTTTAAGCAGGCGTCACCTGTGCGGTGCAGCACCAGCGTGGGTACGCGGATGGTGGGTAGCACGTGGCGAATATCAATTTCGGTATTCATGCGGGTGATGGCAACAGCCGCACTGGGGCTGGCGCCGTGGCGCAAATAGGCTGCCCACCAGGCTCTAAAAGTTGGGTCGTTGGCAACACTTGGGGCGCGTTCTTCTAAGCCTACCGGGCCGCCCCATTGGCTGCGAATTTGTTCTAAAAACTGATCGCGTTGCGCCACCGTTGGCCCCCACGGGTAGCCGTCGCCTTGCAAGCGGCGGGCGTAACTGCCCATCATTACAAGCGCGATGGTTTTTTCTGGATAGGTGGCGGCAAACAAGCTGCACATCGGCCCGCCTTCTGATACGCCACACAGCACGGCGCGTTTGGAGCCCACGGCGTCCATCACGGCGCGCACATCGTCCATGCGTTGTTCTAGCGTTGGCAATTGGTTTAGGGGCACGCGGTCAGATAACCCGGTGCCGCGTTTATCAAACAAAATTACGCGGGCAAACGTGGCCAAGCGCCGTAAAAATCGCGCGAAGGATGGCTCAGTCCAAAAGTATTCAAGGTGCGATATCCAGCCCATTACAAACACTAAATCTAGCGGGCCATCACCCACAACTTGGTAAGCAATATTCACGTCGCTACTGGCTGCATATTTAACTTCGGGTGCAAATACAGCGGGCACGGTAGTGGCGTTAAGCCCCGTATTTAGGGTGTTTTGAGCTAGTGCTGCGGGAGTTTGGGTAATGGTGGTTTTTGTATTGGACGCGTTGTCACCTAGATGCAAGTGCAATGCGATTTCTTGTTGCAGCGCTTTTAAGTCACGCTCAAAATGCGCCATTTTTTGATAACGATCATCTGGGTTTTTTTCTAATGCGCGCAGCACCATTCGTTCTAGCGCGGGCGATGAATTTTGCAGCGTATGCGCAAATGGGGCCGGCTGGCGTTCTAGTATTGCCACCAGCACATCGGCGGTGCTGCCGCCATTAAATGGCAGCGCGCCAGCCAGCATTTCGTACAGCACTACGCCTAGGCCAAAAACGTCGCAGCGGGCGTCTACGTGCGTGCCGCGCGCTTGCTCGGGCGACATGTAGTGCGCGGTGCCAAATATAGCGCCAAGCTCAGTGGCCAGCAGTTTCGCGCCTTCGGCACCCATTGGTTTGGCAATGCCAAAATCCAGCAGCTTAATGTAGCCGTCAGGCCGCACCATGATGTTTTCAGGCTTGATGTCGCGATGCACAATGTCGGCGGCGTGCGCGGCGGCAAGGGCGCTGGCAAGTTGTGTTGCGATATTGAGGGCGGCCGCCACATCGCACGCACCGCCCGTCATGTGGCGGCGCAGGGTTACGCCTTCGATGTATTCGGTAGCGATAAACTGATGCCCGTTGAGCGCGCCCACATCGTGAATCGTCAATATATTCGGGTGGTTTATGGCGCTCAAGGCCTTGGCTTCGCGGGTAAATCGCTCCAGCCAGTCGGTGTTATTGGTGATGCTGGCCGACAATAATTTAAGCGCTACTTTGCGGTCTAGCTGCGCATCAAATGCCAAATACACTTCGCCCATGCCGCCTGCACCTAACAGCGATAAAACTTCATACCGGCCAGGGCTAATGTTGTGCCGTACGGTGTTTAGGCGGTGTTCGGCGGATTGGGAGGGTGAGGTGTTGCCGGTGGCGGTTACGGTTAAGCCTTGCTGCGGAACGATGGTAAAAAAATCAGCATCAGCATCAGCATCGGCGATGGCGGGTGGTGGATCAGGTAGCGTCGGCAGTTCTTTCATGGGCGATTTTGATTCGTAGAACTGCGGTGAGTGAAACTGCTTTTTTGTAATATAGCGCACATTCATTTAACGTGTTTAGCCGAGTAAAGGTCTGTGAACTACGCCACACTGGGGTGGATATAGGGTTGGCGGGGTGAATTTGATGGGCTGGAGATAGCCTAAATACGGGCGTCTTCAAGGTGTCCGTTTGTATAAACGTATTGACGTAGGTCGGATTAGCAGTTTTATCGCCTCAAAAACTATTTTCACCCCAAATGAGCCATTTTTAACCCATTTCCCGCATTACTAGATAAGCACAATTTTATGGCGCTGATCTTTTAACCGAGGAAATCATCATGTTCAAAAATGTAGTTATAACCAGTCGATTATTGCGACGGCTTTTTTTAAGCGCTATGGCGTTAATGGCTTTTGCTGGTCACTCAAGCGCGTACGCGCAAACGCTTGGCGCCGTAAAAGTGATGGCGGGTGAGGCCAGCACCTGCGTGCAGACTAGCGCCGGCGGACTGAAATGCTGGGGGCGCAATGGCGCCATTGGGGCAGCCCTTACACAACTTGGCACAGTTAACCGCGCGCCATCCGTGTTGCTGCCGAGCGATGTCGTGGGCGCGACGTCCGGTGTGGCAAGCGCATCGTTTGATGGCAATAATCAATGCGTGATTACCGTAGCAGGTGTGGTGCAATGCCGATCACCGCTTACGTCAGGACCCGCCGATGGTTTTAACAAAACTGAAAACTTCACGGCTATTCCAGTGTTAAATGGCGCTAAAGAAATTTCGGTGGGCTTCGCGCATTTGTGCGCGTTAACGGCCAACAATGGCATGAAGTGCTGGGGTAGCAATCGTCAAGCGCAAATTGCCGGTGGCGCGCCTGATATTAACGCCAATGTATTTGTGCCGTCTGATGTTTCGTCGCTCACTAGCGGCGTGGCTGCCGTATCGGCGGACGTCAGTCATAGCTGTGCAGTAACATCTGCTGGTGCCGTAAAGTGCTGGGGCAATACCGAAGCGGGACAAGCTGGCGCGCGCGACCGGTTTAGCTTTTTACATGCTAATCCAGACGTGATGGTAGGTATGGAAACCGGCATGGTGTCGGTGGATACAGGTAATGAAACAACGTGTGCCGTGACCAACGCGGGCGCACTAAAATGTGCGGGCCGGTTTTCGGCCAGCTTGCCTAGCGGTGTGGCATCTGTCTCGATAGGGCAGGCGCACGGTTGTGTGGTCACCACCACGGGTGGGGTGAAGTGTTGGGGCTTTAATTCAAAGGGGCAGTTAGGCAATGGTGCTGTGTTGGTCGGCATCAACAATACGCCAGTTGATGTTGTGGGCTTAGGCAGCGGTAGCGGCGTAGTTTCTGTGGCAGCCGAAGGTGTGCATACCTGTGCGGTTTTGGCCACCGGTGCCGTTAAGTGTTGGGGTGACAATTCATCAGGCCAGCTGGGTAACGGCACCACCATTAGCAGTGCATTGCCGCTTGATGCTGGCACTGTGCCGCCGGTAGTAGTTGCACCCATTGCAACGCTTGACCACCAGCCATCCGTTGGGTCAGGTTTGTATTTGGCAGCTACGTTGTTTCCGTATCAGTTGCCATTTAAGTTTGTAGCAGGTGATGCAGCCCGTAGTCCCGTAGTAGGCGCACAACTCACGCTGACCACTGCGCCGCTTAATGCTGTAACGTGCACCACACCCACGCTTACCGATAGCCAAGGCTTGACGCAATTTGAATGCGTAGCCGGTGCTACGCCGGTTTCGAATGTATCTGTTACTTTACGAGCAGCGTCCAACATTACATCCACCATCCAGCTTGCCGTCGGACAAGCAGCACCGCCGCCTCCAGCATCTAATCCCCCCGTCACCCCGCAAACCATCAGCAATCTAGCTGGTACCGCAGGCACCACAGGCGGCGGCGTAGTTAACGGCGTGCCTTTAACTGGCCGCACCTTCAACACCGGTAATGTCATCACCGACCGCGATGGCAACATCTTCTTCACCAACGCCGATGGCCTAATTTACTGCATCTC
>JAYUOW010000076.1:0-2024 GCA_043760555.1 Betaproteobacteria bacterium | reverse complement strand
AAACACCAACCCAACCTACGATTTTAATGCCTTGGAGACGCCCTATTTTAGGGCTTCTCCAAGGAATTCTTACGCTTACAAATCAAACTTTGGCAGCTTCTTTTTAATCAATTTATTCTGCAGCACCACATATTTAGGCAGCCCATTTTCATACGGCGGATAAGCTTCGCCCTCAATCAATGGTTGCATATAATTGCGACATTTTTGGGTAATGTGAAAGCCATCTGCCGTAATAAAATCACGCGGCATTTTTTTCTCTACGTTCGCCACGCTGGTGAGCGGGGCTGGCACAATTTCCCATGTGTAGGGTTTGCTTGATGTTCGTTTGACCGCTGGCATCACGCCATTCATGCCCTTCACCGCGTATTCCACCGCCGCTTTGCCTAAAGCGTAGCTTTGATCGACGTCGGTTTTAGATGCAATATGACGCGCGGCGCGCTGCAAATAATCAGCCACCGCCCAATGGCATTTAAGTTTTAATTCGCGACGTACAAGGTCGGTAATTACCGGTGCTACACCGCCTAATTGCGCGTGACCAAACGCATCAACTAAACCTGATTCTGATACAAACTTTCCGTTCGCATTTTTAATACCTTCCGATACGCCAATGGCGCAATAACCATCGCGCTTCACGACTTCATCCACCCGTTTTAAAAACGCTTTCGGATCAAACGTCACTTCGGGCAGCAATAAAATTTGCGGTGCCATCATGCCGGCTTTAGTGTTCTGCGCTAAGCCGCAGGCCGCCGTAATCCAGCCTGCATGGCGACCCATCACTTCCAACACGAATACTTTGGTGGATGTAGCCGACATCGAAGCCACGTCCAAACCCGCTTCTAACATGCTCACCGCTACATACTTCGCCACCGAGCCAAAGCCGGGCGAGCAATCGGTTACCGGTAAATCGTTATCCACTGTTTTCGGCACATGCACGGCCACAAGCGGATAGCCGAGGGAGGCGGAAATTTGGCTAATTTTTAAACAGGTGTCAGCAGAATCACCGCCACCGTTATAGAAAAAATAGCCAATGTTGTGGGCTTTAAATACTGCAATTAGCCGCTCGTATTCACGCTTATTTTGCTCAATGCCTTTTAGCTTGTAACGGCATGACCCAAACGCGCCTGCTGGCGTGTGTTTTAGCGCTTTGATGGCATCAACAGACTCTAGAGACGTATCAATTAAATTTTCTTGCAGCGCGCCAATGATGCCGTTGCGCCCCGCATAAAGTTTGCTGATTTTTTTTGGCACTTTACGCACGGCTTCAATCACGCCTGCGGCCGAGCAATTGATGACGGATGTTACGCCACCGGATTGAGCATAAAACGCATTTTTAATTTCTGATGTGGCCATAACGGTTCCTAACCTTAACTAAAATTAGCTTACCAAGGCCGCGAACACCGCCGCCTTAATTTCATCGACCCGACCCACACCCGCCACCTTGCGATACTTCGGTGCGGCCACGCCATTTTCTACCTTGCCGGACGCCGCCCAGCCCGCATAGTAGGCCACCAACGGCTCGGTTTGCTCATGGTATACACTCAAGCGTTTTTTAATCGTCTCTTCTTTGTCGTCGTCGCGCTGAATTAGGGCTTCTCCAGACACATCATCAATGTTAGCCACCTTCGGCGGATTAAACTTTACATGGTAAGTGCGACCCGATGCGCTGTGGGTGCGACGGCCCGAAATACGTTCGACGATTTCAGAATCATCCACCGCAATTTCCACCACGTAATCAAGCGCCACGCCCACTGCCGTCATCGCATCGGCTTGGGCTATGGTGCGCGGAAAACCATCGAATAAAAAACCATTGGCGCAATCAGCAGCTTGAATACGTTCTTTAACCAAACCGATAATAATGTCATCCGGCATCAGCGCACCAGAATCCATCACCTGCTTTGCCATCACGCCCAAGGCGGAGCCAGATTTGACGGCTGCGCGCAGCATGTCGCCGGTGGAAATTTGCGGGATGCCGTATTTTTCACGAATGAAAGTAGCCTGCGTACCCTTGCCCGCACCCGGGCCAC
>JAYUOW010000075.1:0-5677 GCA_043760555.1 Betaproteobacteria bacterium | reverse complement strand
GCTTAACGATTATTGAGATAACGGACCATTGCAATTTGGCCTGTCCCGTGTGTTACGCAGACTCCGGCCCTACGCGGCAGGAGTATCGCAGCTTAGCCACTATCGAGCGCATGCTGGATGCAGTGGTTGCCAACGAAGGCGAGCCGGATGTGGTGCAAATTTCGGGTGGTGAGCCAACAACGCACCCTGATTTTTTTAGCGTGCTGGATGCGGCAAAGCGTCGTCCCATTAAGCATTTAATGCTCAACACCAATGGCATTCGCATTGCCCAAGAAGCGGGCTTTGCCGAGAAGCTGGCGCAATATGCACCGGGCTTTGAAGTGTATTTGCAGTTTGATTCCTTTGAACGCGATGCGCTAATCACCTTACGTGGCGCGGATTTGCGGCGGGTGCGCTTAGCCGCCCTTGAAAATTTAAATCGCGCTGGCGTGGCCACCACCTTGGTGATGACGATCGCCAAAGGTGTGAATGACGACGAAATTGGTGCAGTTATCGACTACGCCGCCAAGCAATCTTGCGTGCGTGGCGTTACCCTGCAGCCGATGCAATTTGCGGGGCGTACCGAAGGCGTAACACCTAAAAATGAGCGCCTTACGCTAACAGAAGTGCGGCAAAAAATACTAGATCAAACCACGCTGTTTGTGCCGGCCGATATTGTGCCGGTGCCGTGCAACCCCGATGCGCTGTCAATGGCCTATGCACTAAAAAGTGAGCATGGTGTCGCGCCACTTACCCGCTATGTGGGTGCAGAAGCCCTATTGGCGGGGCCGCGCAACACAATCGTGTTTGAATCTGATCCTGCATTGAAGGCGGAAGTGTTTAAGCTTTTTGCCACTAATTTGAGCCCTGAAGACCAAGCCAATTGCTTGTCGTCGCTGATGTGTTGCCTGCCCAATATCGACGCGCCTGCAAATATTACCTATGACAACGTGTTCCGCGTGCTGATCATGGCGTTTATGGATGCCGTAAATTTCGATGTGCGGGCGATGAAAAAATCCTGCGTGCATATTGTGCAAACTGATGGCCGCATTATTCCGTTTGAATCATTTAATTTGCTTTATCGGGATGACAAAAAAGCCATACTTGCGCAACGGCGGGCGGAGCAGGATGTATTATTTGGCGTGACGGTGCCACCGAAAAGCGTAATACCGATCAAAAATTTAATAACATAGGCGTGGGGAGGAAATTCAACAATGCGCGTACTTTTCAAATCTATCTTGTTCATGCTCGCAGCAATTTGTGGCTTGTGCGCTTTAGGTCTTTTGGCCTACACAGGCATAAAGCTGATGCCCGTTTTTATGGGGTCCGACGCAAGTATTCAACCGTTAACCATTCAGTGCGGCATGGGTGGCGTGTTTTTGCTTTTTAGCGCAATTGGGCTGCGATCATGGAGCCGAAGTATTGGCGTGTTAGTCAGTTCCAGACGCACAAGCAGCGGCAGTTCCGGCAGCGGAGGTGGTGGAGGTGGCGGGGGAGGCGAGAGCCATTCCCATGACACCGGTTCAAGTGGCGACGGCGGTGGCAGTAGCAGCGATTAGTCACATCGCTACTCTGCGTATCTACAAGGAAAAGAGATGAATCCAGCAGTAAAAGTTATCATCGCAATTGTCGTTACGCTATTTGGTGTTGGCGGCTTGCTAATGACGCTCTGCGGTGGCGTATTTACCGTAATGGGAGTGAGAGAGTCGGGCGGCCAAATATTGTGGCTGTCAATAGGTTCGATGGTTGTAGGATTGCTTTTAATGTGGGGCGCGTATAAATATTTCACCATCACCAAGTTGCTTGAACCCGACGGAATCGCAGAAAAATCAGCGCAATCACTAGTCGCTAAACCAGCCGAAGAAGATAAATAACTGGCTCTTTTAACCCACATCCCCGTCGACATAAAACCACCGCAATAAACCATCGTCACCAACTTCGTGCACGAAGCGGCTGGTCTCAGTTAAGCGATGCACGCGGCCATCGGCGCGATAGCGAGCGATAAAACTCACTCTGGCGTGCGTGGCATCAATGGCTTGTTGGCGCACGATGGTTAGGCCAATCCATTCAAGTTGTGCGCCGATGATTGGTTCGGGTCGCGTGCTCGTGTGCCATGTTGCTTGTATGTAGGCATGCAAGCCTAAGGCAAAGGCGCTGTAGCGCGAGCGCATGAGGGCGGCAGCGGTTGGCGCGGGCGTGCCATCGTGGTGCGGCTGGCAGCATTGGGCGTAACTCGCAGCGCGCTTTTTAGTGGTGCTAGTGGTGCCGCCGCAGGGGCAGGCGCTCATGGTTGTTATCATTTTTGAGTATTTTATAGGCTGAAGACGCCCTAAAATAGGGCATCTTCAGCCTGTGTTATGATTTGCTTTGGATAATATTTTGAGTAATAACAATGGCTGAGTTAACTAAACTAGCACCGCGTTCAATTTTAATTCTCGGTGGCACAGGATTTATTGGCACACCGCAAATTGATTATGCCTTAGCGCGCGGGCATCGGGTAACGGTGTTTAATCGTGGCACGCAGACTAACCTGCCTGCAGGGGTTGAAGTGCTGATCGGCGATCGCGCAGCCAATGATTATGCGGCATTGCAAGGGCGAGTTTGGGATGTTTGTATCGACACCCCTGCGCGCGTGCCGCACTGGATTCGCGACGCGGCGACGGTGTTGAAGGACCAAATTGCACATTATATTTTTATCTCCACTACGTCTGTGTACGCGTCTGATGTGGCTATCGGACAGGATGAATCAGCGCCCCGTTTGCAGTACGCACGCCAAGACGCCATGAGCATGACGGCTGCACAATTGGCAGCTGATATGTCGCTGTATGGCGAGATGAAAGCGTTGTGCGAGGATGAAGTGATGAAGCATTTTGCCGATTGTGCGACGATTATTCGCCCCGGTTTAATCGTAGGGCCGGGCGACGCCAGCGATCGCTTTACCTACTGGCCAGTGCGGGTGAAGGCCGGAGGAAAAATGCTGGTGCCGCCGCTGCATGATCCGCTGCAATTTATTGATGTGCGGGATTTGGCGGAGTGGACGATTAGGCTGGCAGAAAGCGGTGGTAAGGGCGTTGAGATATACAACGCGAAGGGCCCAGACTACGTGCTTACGGCCGGTGCTCTACTCAATTGCATTCTCGATGTAATGCAGAGCGATGCGGTTTTTTTCGAAGCGAGCGCAGAATTTTTAGCGGCTAATAGTGTGCGCTTTTGGAGCGATTTACCGGTGTGGTTGCCCAGTGTGGGTGAGTATGCGGGTGCGCATCGACGCAGTAACGCAGCGGCGATTGCAGCGGGTTTGACCTACAGGAAATTGGCTGAAACGGTGCGCGATACGTTGGCGTGGTGGGAACAGGAAATTACGCGCCATCCACGTGGGCTGAAGGCGGGATTGAGCGCGGAGCGGGAGGCTGAAGTGTTGGCAATCTTGGTGAAATAAATGCCCTGAAGATGCCCGTAAATAGGGCGTTTTCAGCACTTTATAATACATTGCTTACAGCAGATTGAACGCTCTAATTTTAACCAATCCGTTGAACAAAAAAAACAGCGCCAAGCCGTGCAGCAGCAACCCAATCCAGTCACCCGCGATAAGAAAAACAGCGGTGTCTAGCGCATACAAAATGAAGCCGGTTAAATATAATCCAAACGACGGTTTGCGGGCGGCATAGCCTAGCCACGCAAAAAAACCAATTAGCGCTATGACGCCGGCCCAACAAAAAATAGCGACGCCGGTTGAAACGGACTCGATTGCCGCTGAGTCTGAGGTGATGCCAGCTGCTGTGGTCGCACCGTCCGGCGCGCCCGATACCGCGCTGCCAATGCCCGCTAACAGCTGCGTTATCCCCAACCCCAGCCCAAACCCCCAAGCACTGCCCGCCAAGGCCACAATAGCGTTGATAGCCGACAGCCCTGCAATCCAATAAAACCAGCCCGCGCCGCTGTTAATCGCATCGCGGTAGTCATCCATTTTTGGGTTGTATTCGCGTTTGGCGGCGGCCTCAGCAACAGACAGGCGGGCTTGGGTTTGCGGCGGTGCGTAGTGGGTTAACTTAGCGGTGCGTTCGGCTTTGTTTTCGGCGATATTGTCAGCGTCAAAATTTAAATCCGGTGATGATCGATATGTCAGGGGTTCAGAAAAATCCGAGAACGGATTAGCGGCTTTGGCCTCCGCCGCTGCGCGTTGGGCGGTGGCCTCGGCCATGCCCGCACTGGTCAACGCGGCTGCAGCGTCGTAGGTATATAACGGGCGCACAGCAAGCGTTTTTAAGGTGGCAGTATCGGGTGTCCAACGGCTGCGTGGCTTGGCGTTAAAGGCATCAATGGCTTGGGCAATTTGCCAACCGCTTAAGCTGCTTACGCGCGCAGTGGCTTGCGCCCGCGCGTCGCGCTGCAGGGCAACGTAGCGCGGCACGGTGAGATCTTTGCAGCGTGTTACTTGGGTACGGTCTTCGATAAATTTTACGAGTTTTTCATGCTGATACAGCAATTCGCCCAGCGGCATGTCAGGGTAGGTGGTGCTTACGGCGTTATCGCCGCGCATAAGGTAATGCACGGCGGTGGCGGTGTGGTTGGTCGAAGTGATAGGAATGGTACCTTTTACATTTGAATACACCAAAAAGTGCGTGCCTTCAATGGCGGCAATTTCACGGGCTTGCACTGCCGGAATGTTATCTCGCGGCGTCACGTATTGGGCTTCGACCAATATCGTGCCGGTGGGGTCAAGGTAGATGCCTGCCAAACATTGCGCGTAACGGCGCTGCGGGGCGGGGATGGTGTAGTCGCCCAAGTGGCTGTAGCCCATGGCGTTTAGCTGGAGACCTGCTGCGCGCACCTCGGTAAAGTCAAACTCGGCGCGTTCGGAAGGCTGTATCTTTAGCAAGTCATAAGGTTGCGCCAGCCCTTTATTAACCACAGATTTAATCTTAAACAAAATGGCCACAGCGCTAATTGCACCCACGGCCAATGCCAGCCATAACAGCCACACCATATTGCTGAGCTCGAATGCGCCGGTGGCAAAAACTAAATTTAGGGCAAGGCTGATGACCAAACAAATCAGTGCGTTTAAGGCAAAGCTTTTAATTATTGTTGCCTTCATGTTCTGTTGCATGCGTAAAGCCCTTTTTTGATGAGTGTGTGCAGCCCGTATGCTAAACGAAAAATCAACTTCGTCAACCGTTGGCGACGCAGTTTTACCGTTGGCGACGCAAAAAGTCGGTTTATCGCATTCTGAAACCCGTTGGCGACGGGTTTTGGCATAGTTCATCCATGCAACGCGCTTTATCAAGTCAAACCAAACCCAATGAAGTTTAAATTTTATCCACTAGGAGATCGTCATGAACGCGTCTAAAATCCAAAAATCTTTGTTCGCCGCAGCTGTAGTTTCCTCAGCCGCATTTGCACCACTAAGCCACGCTGCAGAACTCACTATAGAAGTAAGTAATATCACCGAGCTAAAAGGCCAAGTAATGATTGCCTTATATGCCAACGGCGAAACATGGCTAGGTAAGCCAGCCCAGGGCAACGGTGCTGCCGCAAATGCAGAAAAAATAAGCATTAAATTTACCGATGTACCAGCCGGCACCTACGCTGCAGCGGTGTTTCAAGACGTAAATGGTAACGGCAAAATGGACAGCAACGTAATGGGCATTCCCACCGAGCCGTTTGGCTTTAGCAATAATGCAACTGGTCGTTTTGGCCC
>JAYUOW010000074.1:0-5687 GCA_043760555.1 Betaproteobacteria bacterium | reverse complement strand
AAGACGCCCTATTTTCGGGTGTCTTCAGGCTATTATTTACGGTATTTTGCAGCACGCACTGCGCCACCACGCAACCAATTGTGTTGCTGGCGGTGTTCCACCCAGCATAGGCTGCCAAATTATGTAGACCGATTTTTGCATTCAACAGTACAAGCATTTCTGGATCGCCACCATTGGCATACGCGCAATCAGCAACTGCAATAGGTTTACCAGCAGCGTGCCACGCTTCAAGCTGCGACAACCACACAGCGCTAGCATTACAGCTTGCTGCGCGCGCAGGCAGCGCGCGGCGCATCGCCCAATCGCCCTGCGCACGGCCTTGGGTGTGCAGCAATAAAATCACATCAGCTTGCGCCGCATCAGGCACGCAAACTGCACCTACGGCGGCAATTTGTGAGGCAACAGAATCGAGAATTGGCCGGTCTTCATACAGCGCACGCAAAGTTTGTGCGCCCTCGGTATCAGACAAGTGCAAATAAATGCGCAGCGGTGGCGCGGCATAAAATGACGCCACCAAGCGGGCGCAAAGGGTATGCATCACTTCATCGGCACCAGCATAAATTACAGCGCTATCCGCCAAATCACGTGCACTAATTTCAGCTTGCAAATCACGGCGCTCCGCAATATTAAAACCGTATTCTGCGGTATCGTCCTGCGGCAAAATTAGCCGATCAATAATGCCTGCCTCCAGCAAATTCAAGGCTTCATTTGTTACTGCAAAATTACGGGCACGGGTTTCTAAATAGTCATCTGCGACGTCATCCGGAATTTGCGCCCGCGCGGCGTTGGCTATTACTTCATCGGCGTTGTCATTGGTTTGCGAAAATTTATCGCTATAAAATGACCATTCCCAAATTAGCGTGCCGTACTGCGCCCAATAAGTTTTTTCTTCTTCGGCGACATTGTTGTTCGACATCCGCATCGTGGCTGCAAAAGCGTAAATTGGCTTGTCAGGGTAGGTCTGTTTCAGCGCCACCAGCACATCCAAACGCGGCAATAATTGCGCCAGCGATTCTGCACAAAATCGCGATGGCACCAAGCCACCGTACACCAGCATATCTAACGACAACACAAAGCCATCTGCCGTATCAGCCTGCGCCAATAACCACGTGCGTAAAAAATCGCAATCTGCAGCTTGTCGAAAATGCCCCAGTTGCGCAACTTCAGGCGCAACAAACTCACAGCCGCCAATTTGCACCAGCGCACGCACTTGTTCGCGCACTGCTGGGCGGCCATCAACGGGTAGCGCAACAATTTTTTTCGCCATCATTGCGTTGCTTTCGACAACACCGCACGCAAGGTAAGCATCCCGAAAGGCGCTACAACAAAGGTGTTTGACGATACTTCTGCTTTTGGGAGCACGCGCCCATCAGCGTACACCGGTGCGAACTTCCAGCCCGCTACACTATTCACGCTAAGCCGCTCTGCCGTTGGCAATGGATTCCACAAGCGTAGCTCGAAGTAATCCGCCACGCGCCGCAAGCTGCTTATTTGCAGCGCTTCATTATCAATTCGCAACGGCAATTGCCAGCAATCAGCACAGCCACGGAGTTGCACGATTGGCCGACGCAAATGCTGCGCACGGTTGAGCGCAAAGGATGCAGCCTTTGCATTCTTTGGCACAACGCCCACTTCAAAATCGAATACTTCAGTTCCCAAACATTGCGCATCCGGCGTTGCCATAACGGGCCCTGCGCCCACACCGCGCGTAATGAGATCGCGCCGCGACATCCAGCCAATGCTGCGTACCATGGTCACGCCAAGTGCCACGCCGCGCGATGACTTTTGCATTTCATATTCCTGCATCGCGCGATGGCAAAAGTAAATTTGCCCTGCAACTATCGTGCTGTGCGAAGGCTCCACCGCAACGGGCATTTCTTGTCGACTGATTGCCTCTGGTATGCGTGTGTAGCGCACTGGGCGCGTATCCCAAGAGAATGCAGCATCACTGAAGGTATCCGTAAATAGGGCATCTTCAGGCATTGCAACACACAGCCGCGTGCGTTGATCACGCGCTAAGTTAGTCCAGATGAGCTTGCACTGCAAACCAGTTTGATCGGTTGCCAAACGAATGCGCAGGGTGCCGCTGCATTTAACTTGCGTGAGCGATACCGCACTACGATCTGGCAACAGCCCTTCTGGCAGCAGCATTTCTATGCCAAGGGTGAGTTCCTGCGTATGCTGGGTAATAGTCGTCGAATGCACGGTAAAGCAGGCTTGGCGCACAGTAGTCGTTTGCGGCGGCGGCGAGAAATTATAACTATCACCAGCATCACTTGTTGATTCAACAGCAAGCGCCTGCGTTATCAGCTTACCGCTCACCTTATCCAGCACATTTAGGGTTGCATCAGCGGCCAGATATACCTTGTAGCTGGCATTTTCAATAGCGGCTGATGCTGCGGCTGATGCAGCGGCCGCTGGCAACGTTGTTGGCAACGCTGCCTCCACAGCCTTCGCAATACGCAGACCAAGTGCGGCGGTGCCGCCCAATTGGCACGGTATGGCGATTTCGTAAAATGCGCCTTCGATACGCTCTGGAAAATCATCCAGCGGCGAATGAAACTCACTGCCTGCTTCAACATTCAATAAACTAGCGGCCATTTCGATACCGTCAATTGTTTCAACGCGAAGCTGTTTGGCGGCTTCCCCTTTTAGAAACACACGATGCACGGACACGCCAGAAAATGCTTTGGGACTGGGATTAAACAGCGTAATGACCGCATCATCAGTAAATACCGCCGCCGTGTTGGCGCCGTGCACCGCACCATGTTGCGTTAAATTTACTAATCCTGCAGCAGCACAAGCGCGCGTTTGTAAAGCGTCAATGCGCTGCGATAATTGTTGATAGCGGATAACCATTTCAGCATGAACACTATCAACGCTGCAACCGCAAATTGAATCGTGCGCATGTTGCTGCAAAAGCAAACGCCACGTAGCTTCAATGTATTTTATCGGCAGCGCAGCGCCAATATTTAGCATGGCATACAGCGGCTCGATGCGCCCCAATAGGGCATCTTCAGCCGTTTGGTTAAGATGCTTTAGATAACGCCGCGTAGACAGCACATCAGGCAACACAAAAGCTTGCTGATTATGGCGCAACTCGCCTGCGATGATTTCACGCTTACCGTGCGTCTCTTGTAATACCGTTTTAGTAAAATTTTCCAGCGTGCTCGGCTGCGCTACATACTGCTGTTGCGTCTGATTAAATGCGGCTAGTTTATCCGCCAAATTTGCACCGGGCTGTAGGTGATCGCCACCTTGGGTGAGCAACAAATTAACCGCAGTAGTGCGCGGTGCGATGAGCGCCAAATATTTATCTAACGCGCCACGCCAATCGGGCACATTAAATGGATGTTGATAATAACCTTGCGTTAAAAACACTGTGCCAACGACGCTGCCGTCGGCACCCTGCCAATCAAACTCTGACGCAACTGCATCAGCGCCGCGCCACAATACCGCACTAGCCATACCGAAGTTGCGCAAAATTTGCGGCATTTGGCTGATGTGCCCAAAGTTATCCGGCATATAACCTACCATTTGGCAATTGCCTGCAGCACGCGCATCGGCCATGCCACATTCAAGATTGCGCAACAACGATTCGCCTGCGCACAAAAATTCATCCGCCATCACGTACCACGGCCCTAGCACGATACGCTTCGCTGCGCATAGGCTGCGAACCCGCGTAATTAGGGCGTCTTCAGCATGCAATAGCAAATCTTCAAACGCCGCAGTTTGGCCGTCGAATAGAAAAGTGTCAAGCTGACCTGATTCTAATTGCTCCACCACTTCTGTCATCACCTGCAACAAGCGAGCGATAGAAGTTTGGTGCGGCAAATACCATTCACGATCCCAATGGGTTTGGGTAACGACGTGTAGCGTTCTTGAGTTCATCCTTTTTGTATTCATCCTTTTACTGCGCCCTTCATTGCGCCCTCAATAAAATAACGCTGCGTGAAGGTGAAGAAAATCAAAATCGGTAACAACGAAAATATGGCACCCGCAGCCACCAAGCGCCAGTCCAACGAAAACGCACTGGCCAGTCTGTTAACGCCAAGCGGCAAGGTAAATAACGCCGGTTGGTCAATGATAATTAGCGGCCATAAAAAATCTCCCCACACGCCAATAAAACTAAATACAGCAAGCGTGGCAAGCGATGGTTTTACCAGCGGCAGCAGCACGTAGAACCAAATTTTTAGGCGACTCACACCATCCATCAACGCGGCTTCTTCAACCGCTTTAGGAATAGTAGAAAACGCTTGGCGCATAAAGAAAATACCGAACGCAGTACACGCGTGCGGCAAAACCAAGCCCAAATAGCTATTATTTAGTCCAAGCGAAATCGCAAGCTGATACACCGGAATCATCAGCAATTGAAAGGGAATCATCATGGATGCCAACAGCATGCCGAAGATCAATTTTTTACCCTTAAAATCCATACGCGCCAATGGATACGCGGCAAGCGAAGAGAACGTAAGATTACAAACTACCGCAATACTGGCTACAAGAATGCTATTTTTTAAGTAAGTAAAAAACGGCTGTGATTCAAAAATACGCACGAAGTTTTTTAGTGTTGGCTCTTGCGGCAATAAGCTGGGCGGATAGCTAAAAATATTTTCATTGCCCGATTTTAAGGCGGTAGACAGCAGCCACAAAAAAGGCCCGATGGTAAATAGCACCATCAACGAAAGGCCTAAATAACGCAGCGCAAGCGGCAAAAAGCGTTTTGGTTTTTTCATCGCGCTACCTTTTCCCGTGTTAGCCGCAAGTTAATCGCTGACAACACTAATGTAATTAAAAACAGCATCACGCCAATGGCGGCGGCATAACCCATTTCAAACTCACTAAACGCGGATTCATAAATATAGAACACCAGTGTTTTGGTGGAATCAAGCGGCCCGCCTTGGGTCATCACATACACTTCTTCAAACACCTTCATCGCGGCGATAGATGACATCACGCTCACTACCGCGATAGACGGCCGCAGCAGTGGAATGGTGATGTAAATTAACTGCTGGAATTTACTCACGCCTTCAACGTCTGCAACTTCGTACAAGTGGCGCGGAATTGCCTGCAACCCTGCTAAATAAATAACCATGTAATAGCCCATGCCGCTCCAAATGGTCACGGCCATGACGCTAAACAAGGCATAAGTCGGATCAGTTAAAAACGCGACGGGATTATCGGTGATGCCGGTGGTTAATAAAAAATAATTGAGAATGCCTTTTTCTTCGTACACCCATTTCCACACCAAACCGCTTACCACCAATGATGTAATAACCGGCAAATAAATAGCGGCGCGAAAAAACGCAATGCCCGGAACGGCTTTATTTACAAGCACCGCCAGCAATATGGGCAACACCACTAGCACCGGCACCACAACAATGAGATAGAGCAACGTATTTTTTAACGCCGCATGAAAAAACGGATCTGCAATAATTTTGCGGTAATTATCTAAGCCGATAAAACTGGCTTCGCTAATCATATTGAAATTAGTAAAGCTCAAATAAATGGCTTTGAATGCGGGATAAATCACGAACATGCCCACGATGCTGCAGGCTGGTATTAGGAAGAAAATTGGCGCCAGCGCTTTCAATAATGGCGGTAGGTTTTTCATACTATTTGCGCGCCTTCCAATTTCTGCCACGCCAATTTTGCCGCACCAATCATGCCAGCATCGTTACCTAAAG
>JAYUOW010000073.1:0-2035 GCA_043760555.1 Betaproteobacteria bacterium | reverse complement strand
TGGCTAAATCTTCATAGTTTTTAATTTCGTCGGCCTTAAATTCGGCTTTGCTGGCCAAAATTACTCGGGCGCGGGTAGAAAACCCGAACCATAAATTGTCTGGGCTACGTAGCTCGGCTGGAATGCGTTCGGTCAAAATTTCGGACTTTACCGGCGCAAATAAGCCCATCTGCTCAGCGCGCCAAAGACGGCCTACGTCCACCGTGACCAGCACATCGGCTTGAGTCTTATCGCCTTCATTTTTAATGCGCTCAATGAGCGGATCTTCAGGCCCTTCAACGCGATTTATTTTTATGCCAGTTAACTTTTCAAAATTAGCATACAGCGCCTCGTCGGTTTGATAATGCCGCGATGAATATAAATTCAAAACGCCCTTATCCTGCGCGTGAGCAGGGGTGGTGAAGCCAACGGTAGACAGCGCAGCAGCAACAAAAACTGATAATAAAGATTTATTTTTTACTCGGTTTTGCATGATTTTTCTCCAATTTGACGGGCGAAGCCGCTATGAACACATAAAAAATGCTATTAAATGCGAATCATTCTTATTTGTCAAGCGTTTTAGGTTTAGACGGCGTATGATTATGTTTCGTTAGTCAAAAATTCATCCTCATCAAACGCATGAAATCGCAAACCGCCTACATCGAAACCAAACACCCGCACGTCGACGCGCTCCCGCCGCCGCGCGAAGTCGTGCGCGTGGAAAATTTAATGTTTAGCTACGCCAACAGTGCGCGAGACCCAGCCAGTAAGGCGGTGTGCCGCGATCTTTCACTATCGATTTTTGACGACGATATCGCCTGTTTACTTGGGCCTAGCGGCTGCGGTAAAACTACGGTGCTGCGCTGTATAGCGGGGCTGAATCAGCCACAGCAAGGCAGCATCGCGCTGTATGGGCAAGTGGTGTCCGACACGAACATCAACGTGCCCACGCGCGATCGCGGGCTAGGCATGGTGTTTCAAGATTACGCATTATTTCCTCATCTTACGGTTGAAAAAAACATTGCTTTTGGCCTGAATAAAATGCCCAAAGACGCCCTATTGGCGCGCGTTTCCGAGATGCTTGATTTAGTACAGCTGCGCCAATCCGCCCGCGCGTATCCGCATGAAATTTCTGGCGGCCAACGCCAGCGTGTAGCACTCGCGCGCGCGCTCGCACCAAAGCCAAAGCTAATGCTGCTCGACGAGCCGTTTTCAAACCTTGATGTAAGTCTGCGTGAAGAGCTAGGGTTAGAAGTGCGCGCGATTTTAAAATCACAACACGTGCCCGCGCTACTCGTTACCCACGACCAACACGAAGCCTTTTCTATCGCCGATAAAATTGGCGTGATGCACCACGGCGCCATCGAGCAATGGACCAGCGCCTACAACCTATATCACCGCCCCGCTACTCGTTTTGTGGCGGATTTTATCGGTCAAGGCGTGCTGCTAAATGGCCGCATGAATGCACTTGGTTTAATTGATACCGAACTTGGTGCGATGCGCATCACCGAAGCCACCGACCAACATTTTTCCATCGGCGCAAGCCTTAGCGTGCTGGTTCGTCCCGACGATATTTTGCATGATGACTTAAGCCCCGAACAAGCCAAAGTGCTGCACAAAGCGTTTCGCGGTGCGGATATTTTGTACACGCTAAAACTGCGTAGCGGTGCGACAGTGCTGTCGCTAGTGCCATCACACCACAACCATGAGATTGGTCAAGCCATCGGCATTAAACTTGAGATTGACCACGTGGTGGCCTTTGCAGCATAGGCTGAAGATGCCCTATTTTAGGGCGTCTTCAGGCAATACGCTACTGTTTACTTTTAGCGCGCCACAGCGCAAAGCCATGTAAGAGCAACGCCACAGCTACGGCCACGCTAAACGAAATAGCCGTGCCCCACTGCGGTAAACACCATGCCACGGTCGCCACAAAAACAGCTAAGGTTATTAAGCCACGGGATAACCCACGCAACAACGCGATGGCGTGATCTGCACCGGAACGGCGATGGATAAACACCGCCAGCACCGGCGTTAATACCGGTGCTAAAGCGGCAAT
>JAYUOW010000072.1:0-17483 GCA_043760555.1 Betaproteobacteria bacterium | reverse complement strand
CATTGCCTTCGCGGAACGGGTGGGCGATATTCATCTCCACATATTTTTCGACAATTTGGTTAAACGTGCTTTGTGGCATTTGGCTGATGTGCACCAAGGATGTTTCCAGATACATCACGGGTGCAAAACGAAAATTGCCTTTTGCGATATTCACATCGCGCACTTGCCCCGCAAAATCATAGATGTCGCCAAACAAGTGTGCGTGAATCTGCGCCAGCCCATTGAACGTGCCGATTTCGATGCGGTCGATTGCACCACTTTCAAAAAGCTGCTTGGCCTTTTGTTTGCTGATTTTCTCTTCAGCCGTATTGAGTTCACGCTGGTTTGAAATGTGCAGTTTATTGGGAAGGATCATTTAATGCCCCTTCGGTAAGCGTGGAGCCACACACAAAATTGATAATGGCTCGCACTACGCGGTAATCTTGACGCCGCAATGCGGACAACTGCCGCCAATCTCGAAGTGCTCGCTGTTTCGGCTAGGACCGCTTTCGACGATAACCCATTCGCCTCCACAGGCGTTACATTTGGGCTTTGCCATCTTTCGCGTAGCCCACGCAAATGAAAGCTGTGCGCAAGCCACCGATACGAATAAACTTGCGAGCAACAGATACTTTGGTTCAACTTTCGGCAACACATCGCCGAGAATGGCGAGGACTGCCGGAATCAAGCCAATCAATATAAAAATTAGGATCAGCCAATTCTGATTATCACGAATGCGTTGCGCTAATTTAAGCTCTTTGGCGGATGACATTTAGACGCCTTGGTTCGTTTTTAATATCAAACCTTAAACCGTACTCGTTGGCCGTTCCGATTTCGCAACCGGCGCCAAAATACCTTCAATTTTTTTCTTCAATTCGCGACCCAATTCAGAATCGGGTAATTGAATGCCGATGCCTTGGGGGCGATTGGCTGTTGTGTGGGGGGGGTTGATCCAGACTACCCGGCCGACCATAGGCACTTTTACGGGTTCGTCTAAAAACTGCATGACGATGAGCATTTCGTCGCCTAATTTATGCGGCTTCGTGGTTTGCATAAATAGGCCGCCGCCGCGTATCACGGGGATCCACGCGGCGTAGAGTGCTGACTTCCCTTTTAAATTTAGGGCTACTACATCGGGACGCTTGACGGTTAGGATGTCTGACATGGCGGCTTCAAATTTGACGAGTGCTTTATTGCACTGCTTGTCGATATGATAACAGTAACTGCTCTAGCAATAGCCGCGCGTTCAATGGATGCATGATGCTGCGGCGTTGTTGGCGCAATTCTGATTCATAGCGAAATAGGCGCGGCAGATTGGCATGCTTACCGATGCTGAGCAATCCGCTTAACTGATCGGGATGAAATTGCGCTGCTCCGGTGGCACGCACGGTAATTAAATCACAAACCCATGTATGTAAATAGCTGAAAAGGCGCGCCAATTCTGGCTTTTCAAGCTTTTCCCATTTTGCGGCGGCAGCTAAATGGTCGGCATTTAAGTCACTCAATACATTCAAAAATTCGCGTCGGTTTTTTTGTAAATCAGGGTCGGCAATTTCTAATGCGGCTAACGGCGCACCACCCACTTGGGCGAGCAAGAGCGGTGCATTATCCACGCCTTGCGCGCTTAACCACGCCTGCGCAACGTCTGCACTTGGCTTAGCGATTAACACTTGTTGACAGCGGCTGGTAATGGTTGCCATCAAGCGGCCAAGCTGATGCGTGACTAAAATGATCGCGGTGCGCGCAGGTGGTTCTTCTAGGGTTTTAAGCAGCGCGTTGGCGGCTGCGCTATTCATGGCTTCGGCGGGATACAGCACGAGCACCCGAAAGCCGTTGCGGTGAGACGTGAGAGTTACAAAATCGCTTAATGCGCGAATTTGATCCACCGCAATTTGGTTGCTCTTTTTTTCCACTTTTTCAGCCGTGACGGGCTCAGCCTCTGCTGCGGTTTCGGCGTCATCTTCGGCTTCAGATGCGGGCGCTACTTCACGATAATCTGGATGATTGCTGGCTGCAAACCAACCGCACGCACTGCATTTGCCGCAGGCTAGGCCGTTTTCAAGCTTGTTCTCGCAGAGCAGTGAATTGGCAAGCGTGCGGGCAAACTGCACTTTACCGACGCCTTTCATACCGTGTACTAGCAACGCGTGCGGGAGCTTATTATCGGCATGGCGCGCGAGTAAGCCTTGCAGCAATTCAGCTTGCCACGGCAGCACAATTTGCAATGGGGCACTCACTGAAGATGCCCTATAATAAGGCGTCTTCGAGCATCTATACTACCCAAACGAGCAGTTAAATCAGCACGAATCTGCACCAAACTACGGGATGAATCAATCACGCAAAAACGGTTTGCAAACTGCTGCGCCCGCGCCAAATACATGGCACGCACGCGATTAAAAAAATCACCCCGTTCGCGTTCAAACTTATCTTGGTTTACCGTATTTTTATCCAAACGCTCACGCGCAACTTCGGTGGGTGCATCGAATAAAAAAGTAAGATCAGGCTGCAGGTGTTCATGCACCCAAGCCTCTAACACACCAACGCGCGCTGCATCTAGGCCACGGCCACCGCATTGGTAGGCGTAAGTAGCATCAGTAAAACGATCAGAAATGACGACCGCATCACGCGCCAAAGCGGGCGCGATCACCGCAGCAATATGTTCGCGACGCGATGCAAACACCAGCAGCGCCTCGGTTTCAGGATGCATCGGCTGGTTTAGCACCATGTCGCGCAAGGCCTCGCCCACGGGCGTGCCGCCGGGCTCGCGGGTGCTCACCACTTCGCGCCCAAGCTGGGTAAAGTAGTCGATTAAAAACGGCACGTGGGATGATTTTCCCGCACCGTCAATGCCTTCAAGGGTAATGAATAGTCCGGCCATCTTCTAGCGCCCCAACTGGTATTTTTGCACCGCGCGATTATGCTCGTCTAAGTTCCGCGAAAAATAATGGGTGCCGTCACCCCTCCCTACAAAATAGAGTTTATCGCTTACCGCTGGATTCAGCGCTGCGTCAAGGGAGCCTTGGCCGGGCATGGCAATGGGAGTGGGCGGCAGGCCATCGCGGGTATAGGTGTTATAAATAGTGTCGGTCGTTAAGTCGCGCTTGCGAATATTGCCGTCGTATTTATCACCAATGCCGTAAATGACGGTGGGATCGGTTTGCAGGCGCATGGGAATGCGCAAACGGTTAATAAACACCGCGCCAATTTCGGGGCGCTCGAAGGCTTTGCCGGTTTCTTTTTCGATAATGGACGCCATAATTAGCGCCTCGTAAGGTGTTTTATAGGGCAACTTTTCAACGCGCTTTTCCCATGCATCGCCCAAGCGCTTTTGCATGGTTTGATACGCGCGTTTTAGCACATCGACATCGCTCGTGCCGCTGGCAAATTGATAAGTGTCCGGAAAAAACAAACCTTCGGGATGGGTTTCAGTAGCACCAACCAAGCTTAATATTTTGGCGGTGGGCACGTTTTGCAGCGTGCTCTTAATCGACGGATGCACCGCGATAATTTCGAGCATTTGCTTGAAGGTGCTGCCTTCGACAAAGGTAATCGCGATTGGAATCACATCACCATTGACCAATTTATCCAGCAATGCATCCGGCGTAATGGGCGCGGTGAGCCGATAACTGCCAGCGTGAATTTCGGTTTTTTTACGCAGCTTAGCAAGCCACACCAGTGAGTGTGGCTCCGGCAACAACCCTTGGGCTACAAACTGCCGCGACAATGCAATGAGCGATGTGCCAGGCTTTACGGTGAATTCAAATGCCGGTTTTTTATCAGCGGCTGTTTGCACTAGGGCTGGCGATATTTTTGTTTGCGAAAAGAAGTACATCCAGCCTGCGGCAGCACCCACCGCGAGTAAGCCAAGCAGCACTACACTAACAAATATTTTCTTCATGGTTTGGCCGTCAAACCAGCAACGCTACACAAATCGCTTCAGCACCAGCGTGGCGTTGGTGCCGCCAAAGCCGAAGGAGTTTGAAAGCGCCACGTCTATCTTCATGTCCCGTGCAGTATTGGCGCAATAATCCAAATCGCATTCAGGGTCTTGATTGAAAATATTGATCGTCGGCGGCGATATTTGATGATGCACGGCAAGGGCTGAAAATACGGCTTCAATCCCACCTGCAGCACCCAACAAATGTCCTGTCATCGACTTGGTTGAATTCATCACCAGCTTCTTCGCATGATCGCCAAATACGGCTTTCACGGCTGACGTCTCATTTAAATCACCAAGTGGCGTGGATGTGCCATGCGCATTCACGTACTGCACTGCATCGGCATTTACACCGGCGTTTTTAAGCGCGGCTAACATGCCGCGACGTGGGCCGTCCATGCTTGGCGTAGTCATATGATACGCGTCGCCACTCATGCCTAAGCTTGAGAGCTCGGCGTAGATGCGCGCGCCGCGGGCGGTGGCGTGTTCAAGCGACTCCAACACCAAAATGCCAGCGCCCTCACCCAACACAAAACCATCGCGATCCTTATCGAAAGGACGGCTTGCGGTTTCGGGTGAATCATTGCGCTCAGATAGCGCCTTGCAGGCGCTAAATCCACCAATACCTGCCATGCTAACTGTGCCTTCGGCACCGCCAGCAATCATCACATCGGCATCACCATATTCGATGAAGCGTGCGGCGTCGCCAATGCAATGCGTGGAGGTAGCGCAGGCTGAAACCATCGACACGTTAGGGCCCTTGATACCGTAAATAATCGAGATCATACCGGCGACCATGTTGACGATGGAACCGGGTACAAAAAACGGCGAAATTTTACGCGGGCCGTTGGCAACCATCGTGCGCACGGTATCTTCAATCATCGGCAAACCGCCAATGCCGGAGCCCACGTTTACGCCAATGCGCTCGGCATTGGCTTCAGTAATTTCTAAATTAGCATCTTCTAACGCCATTTTGGTGGCGGCAATGCCGTAGTGAATGAAGGCATCTAATCGACGCACCTCTTTGGGCGACATAAATTGCGCCGCATCGAAATTTTTAACCTCACCGGCAAAGCGGGTGGCTAAAATACCTGCATCAAATCGGGTGATGGTAGCAATGCCGCTGCGACCATTTACGATGTTATCCCAACACTGTTCTACCCCATTGCCTACTGGGCAAACAATGCCTAATCCGGTGACGACTACTCTGCGTTTTGACATAGATTTTTAGCGAACCCAACGCGAAAAATTTTCGCATTGGGATCGACATTTTTTTGAAAAATTAACCCGGGTTATGGGCGGTAATGTAATCAATTGCTTGCTGCACGGTGGTAATCTTTTCTAGCGCTTCATCAGGAATTTCGCACTTGAATTCTTCTTCAAGACCCAACGATAGCTCAACGGTGTCTAGTGAATCGGCACCCAAATCATCGGTAAACGATGCTTCGTTTTTAACGTCAGCTTCAGCCACACCAAGTTGCTCGGCAACCACTTTTTTTACACGCGCTTCAATAGTATCCATGTAATGCTCACTCCCACTGGTTAATTAATACTGCTTTATAAAACTAAACTACGATAAATTTCTAACCTACATTTACTACGCAAAGTTGCTATTGAGCTGCAGCAATTCCAAGCGATGCCGCTATTTTAACAAAGCTACCGCAACAAAAGTATTCTCTGCATAAAGGTGGTTTTATCCGCCTCAATTCATGTGCATGCCACCGTTTACGTGGATGGTGGTGCCCGTTACATAGGATGCACCCGGGGACGCTAAGTAGTACACCGCTTCGGCAATATCTCCTACCTGTCCAAGGCGACCTAGCGGCACAGCGGCAGTGAGCTTTTCAATTTGCTCAACGCTTAACGCGCGCGTCATATCGGTTTCAATAAAGCCAGGCGCTACGCAATTTACTGTGATGTTTCGGCTGCCAACTTCACGTGCCAATGCCTTGGAGAAGCCCACCATTCCTGCCTTTGCAGCCACATAGTTTACTTGTCCGGCATTGCCCATAAAGCCTACGACTGAGGCAATATTGATGATGCGCCCTGTACGCGCCTTCATCATGCCTTTCATTACGCCGCGCGATAAGCGAAACACGGAGCTTAAATTAGTCTGCATTACGCTATCCCAATCGTCGTCTTTCATCCGCATAAGCAGGGTGTCACGTGTAATGCCTGCGTTATTTACTAAAATAGAAATTGCGCCGTAAGTGGTTTCGATTTGTTTTAAGCAAGGCTCAATTTGATCTGCCTGCGCAACGTCTAACTTCATGCCGCAACCGGCAATGCCTGCAGCAGTTAACGCAGCGTTAATCGTGGCGACACCTGCATCGCTGGTGGCTGTGCCGATAACAGTTGCGCCAGCTTCGCCTAGGCGCTGCGCAATCGCGCCGCCGATGCCGCGTGTAGCGCCGGTTACCAGCGCAACTTGGCCTTGAAGTGATTTAGTTTGCATTAGGATATTGCCTTCGGTAATTGGGTTGCAGCAAGTGCCGCATCTAAGGTTACAACATCAACCACAGCTAAAGATTGCAGCTCGGCCACGATACGTTTATTTAAGCCAGTAAGCACTTTACCGGGTGCGCATTCGACGACTGTTGATACGCCATGGCTATGCAACTTCGTGACGGTTTCAATCCAACGGACGGGGCGGTACAGCTGCTGCACCAACGCGTCTTTAATTTGTGCAACGTCGCTAAAAATTTCAACGTCGGCATTTTGAATGACTGGTGTTGTTGACGCTTGAAAAATTACTTTTTCTAAATATGTAGCCAGCGCATCGGCTGCGGGTCGCATCAGCGCGCAATGCGACGGCGCGCTCATCGGCAGCAGCATGGCGCGCTTGGCACCGAGTGCTTTGGCGTGCTCAATAGCGCGCTCAACCGCAGCGCGATGGCCTGCAATTACCGTTTGAATTGGCGAATTTAAATTTACCGCTTCGCACACATCTTGTGGCGTGTCGATAATGGCTTGCGCACAAGCCGCACGCACCTGCGCGACATCTAATCCCATCACGACTGCAATGCCACCCACACCCTCGGGAACCGCGTTTTGCATGGCTTGGGCACGAAAACGGACGAGCGGCAAGGCATCGGCAAAACTCAACGCTCCAGCGGCTACTAAGGCCGTGTATTCGCCCAAACTATGGCCGGCAAAATAGGCGGGATTGGCACCACCTGCCGCCTGCCATGCACGCCATGTTGCCACGCCAGAAATTAGCATGAGCGGCTGGGTGTTCACGGTTTGATTTTGTAATTCAGCAGGGCCTACAGCAGCTAAGGCTGCGAAATCTTGATGCAAAATATCGGACGCTTCGGCAAAGGTTTGCACCACGGCTGGGTTGGTTGCAAAGCCGTCCATCATACCGATGGATTGCGCGCTTTGACCGGCAAAGACGATGGCAAATTTTGGAGTAGATTCGTTAGTTTGAGTCATAATTTCTGATGTATGAGTGCATAAACAAAAAAGGGATCACGTAACTACCAAACCAACATCGCAGCGCCCCACGCGAAGCCACCGCCAAGTGCCGCCAGCAATAGCTTATCGCCCGGTTTAACGCGCCCTGCACGCACTGTTTCATCGAGCGCTAAGGGCACTGATGCGGCTGAGGTATTGCCGTGGTGACCGACCGTTAAAACTACTTTTTCGTCGGCCAACGCGAGCTTTTTTGCCGCGTGCGCAATGATGCGCTGATTAGCTTGGTGGCAGATAAAAAAATCAATATCTGCAGGCGTCATATTGTTTGCGGCCAAGGCTTCCGTGGCCACATCTTCAAATGCTTTCACGGCAAATTTATACACCGTGCCGCCATCCATACGCAAAAACGGCGAGCCAGTAATTACCCCGTTGGCAATGCTACCGGGGGTGCACAGCACATCTTTATAACTGCCGTCGGCATGCAAATGGGTGGATAAAATTCCGGGCGCATCAGATGCTTTCAGTACCACCGCACCCGCACCATCGCCGAACAGTACGCAGGTGGTGCGATCTTTAAAATCGATAATGCGCGAAAATACTTCAGCACCCACCACCAGCGCGCATTTGGCAGCACCGGATTTTATAAATTTATCTGCCGTGGCCAAGGCATATACAAAACCCGCGCAAACGGCCTGAATATCGAACGCTGCGCCGTTCTTTACACCTAACTTCGATTGCAAAATACAGGCCGTGGACGGGAAAATCATGTCAGGGGTGGATGTAGCAACAATAATCAAATCAACATCGGCCGCCGCCACGCCAGCGGCTTCAAGCGCACGTGTTGCCGCATGAAAAGCTAAGTCGCTCGTCAACTCATTGTCGGCAGCATAATGGCGAAATTTAATGCCGGTGCGTGACACAATCCATTCGTCGTCTGTTTCTACAAACTGCGCTAGGTCAGCGTTGGATACGCGCCGCGCTGGCAGGTAGCTTCCGGTACCGGCAATTTTGGCGTAAATCAAGATTTTGCCTCGGCAGATTTGTCTATCGTGGGCAGCAAACCTTCTTGATGTAGACGCTCCATTTCTTTAGCAATGCTGCCGAGCAAGTCATGCCCTACTTGGCTTGCCGCGCGATCAAGCGCACGCGCAAATGAAAGCGCATCGGCCGAACCGTGGCTTTTTACAACAACGCCGCGCAAGCCCAACAATGCCGCACCGTTGTAATGGCGCGGATCCATCCTGTTTTTAAAACGATTAATCACGGGCAATGAAATGAAGGCAGCGATTTTGCTAAAAATACCGCGCTTGTATTCTTCCCTCAAAAAATCGCCCATCATTTTTGCCATGCCTTCGGAGGTTTTTAACATCACATTGCCCACAAAGCCATCGCACACCACAACATCCGTCGTGCCTTTATAAATATCGGTGCCTTCGACATTGCCGTAAAAATTTAAATGGCTGGCTTTGAGCAAGGTGCTGGTGCGCTTCACCACGTCAGAACCTTTAATATCTTCAGAACCAATATTGAGCAAACCTACAGTTGGGTTCAGCTTATCTGAAATAGCGGTGGCAAACATCGCACCCATGATCGCAAATTGCAGCAAATGTTCGGCTGAACAATCAGCATTCGCGCCTAAGTCAAGCGCATAGCATTCGCCCTTACGTGTGGGTAACACAGCGCAAATAGCGGGTCTATCAATGCCGGGCAACGTTTTCAAAACAAATTTTGCGGTGCCCATGAGCGCGCCGGTGTTGCCTGCGGACACGCAGGCGTGCGCTTCGCCCGACTTTACTAAGTCAATCGCTACGCGCATGGAAGAATTTTTTTTGTTGCGTATAGCGGAGCGAATATCTTCGTCCATCCCTACCACTTCTGCGGCATGCAAAATGCGCAGACGGCTTGGCACTGATGCTAAAGCGCTGAGGTATTGCTGAATTTGCGGTTGGTTAGGCAATTTTGCCAATTGCGCTTGCAGATCAGGCTCGCGTCCGACCAGCACCACGGTGCAGTGGGCGCATTGCGCTAAAAACGCTACCGCAGCGGGAACCGTGACGGAGGGACCGTGGTCGCCTCCCATTGCATCTATCGCAATCGAAATTTGCATGGGCACCAATAGAAAATGTTGGCTTGCTGTTAGCTCAACGTTGCTTCAGTAAATTGGTGCGCAATGGCCACCTTCAACGCACACAAAAAAACTCAACAACGACAAAAACCCTGCCAAGTTATTACCTTAAGCAAGGTCAAAGGTGTTTCTTAATGCGATGAGGTGAAAACCACAAAGCGCGCAAATGATTAATTATAGATACGGCGCGAAAATATCCCGCCATATCGATCACTAGTCCAGATTATTCGTCAGATTTAACTTTAACGATTTTTTTGCCGCGATAAAAGCCTGTTGGGCTGATGTGGTGGCGCAAGTGGGTTTCGCCGGTTACTGGCTCTACCGCTGTTGCTGGATTAGTTAAAAAATCATGCGAACGGTGCATACCGCGCTTGGATGGGGATTTTTTGTTCTGTTGTACGGCCATGGTGAATCTCCTGACGGATAAATAACTGCGTTGTTGCGAGGTAACTGCAACGACCGTTATCCGCAAAGCTAAAGTTAAAATAAAAAAAGCAACGCTTGCGCAATTACAATTTGGTGGGTGGTGTTTTTACTAATTTTAAGGCGGCTAATTTTGCAAATGGCGACGGCTTAGTTTCTTCGCTCACTACATTTTTACCCGACTTGATTACGGCACTGCTACTTTGCGACATTTTTTTAGTGCTCGTGGCGTTAGGCGCTTGTTTGGTTGATATCGGCGGTAGAAAAAGTAGCACTTCTTCGATGACCAAGGCGCGAATATCAATTTCCGTCCCCGCAACTACATAATCCTCGTCTTCGCTCTCAAGTTCTAAGGGCGGTAACTCAGCTTCGGAACTCACTAGCACTAGTTTGCTCTCAATATCTATTTCAAAAGCTTGCGGCACTTCAGAATTAGGGTCTAACAGAGAAACCAAACCGCGAATTATACACTTAACATGCTTAGTTTGGCCACCGTCACGCCCGTTTTTAAGGCTTCCGGCGATAAAATAAGCGATTTCACCTTCGTCGGACGCCAAATACTGGGCTAATTCAGGTAATTCAGCGGGCAAAAATACGCCTTCCACCTTTTGCTTTAGGCGCGTGAGCCGTTCCACAGAAAACATGATGGGCGTTGTTTTTGGAGGAATCGGGGAAGTCATAAAACCTTTTGCTTTGAGCCATGGGAATTACTTCGATGATACATCCACATGCTATGATTTTGGTCGGATGACTTCAAAAGTAGGCAAAATTGAGTAAAAAACTAATCGTTTTGGGTTCCACTTCGACATTTCGCGCGCAATTATTGTCGCGCTTGAAATTACCCTACATTACCGTGCGCCCAGAAACCGATGAAGCGGCGCTGCCAAACGAAACGCCAGCACAGACTGCGCTGCGCTTAAGTATTGAAAAAGCGGCTAACGTGACAGCATCTGTCGCTAAAAACTTGCCTGAAGCGCTTATTATAGGATCAGACCAAGTTGCGGATTTCGCTGGCATGCACATCGGCAAGCCACACACGCGTGAGGCGGCGCGTGCGCAACTGCGCAGTTTCCGTGGGCACGAAATGATTTTTCACTCAGCGATGACATTGCAAAATAGCGCGACGGGTAACGTGCAATCTTGCGTGGTGCCCACCACCGTGCGCTATCGCAATGTGAGTGATGCTGCAATTGAAGCTTATCTTGACCAAGAAGATGCGCTGAATTGCGCTGGCAGTGCGAAATCGGAAGGCTTGGGCATTGCGCTGATGGCCAGGATGACTAGCGATGACCCTTCCGCCCTCATTGGCCTGCCTTTAATCGCCTTGGTGACAATGCTTGAAGCCGAAGGCGTGATGGTGCTGGCATGAGCGATGCCGCGCCGAAACCTGCTGCAGGCAACCTGTATCTCATCCCAACGAACCTTGGCGAGCCGTTCGAAGCCAGCGCTATTTTGCCGCACGCGGTGATTGCGCTCACCGGAAAATTAAGCTACTTCATCGCCGAAAACCCTAAAACCGCGCGCTATTTTTTAAAAACCGTCGGTACGCAGAAGCCAATTCAAGAAATTCAGATCGTGCAATTAAACATAAATTCTAGCCCGACTATTTTGGCAGACTTACTCGCACCCATTTTGGCTGGACAAGATGCAGGTTTGATTTCTGAAGCAGGCGCACCGAGCGTCGCCGATCCCGGTGCGGATTTAGTGGCGTTGGCGCACACCCGCAATGTGCGCGTCGTGCCGTGCGTGGGGCCCTCGGCAATTTTATTGAGTCTAATGGCCGGCGGATTAAACGGTCAGCGCTTTAGTTTTCACGGCTATTTGGCGCAAGATAAACTGCAGCGGCAAAAGCAATTGCAGGAGCTAGAACGTGATTCTAAGCGGCTGCACAGCACGCAGCTGTTTATCGAAACCCCCTATCGCAATGACGCTATGCTGGCCGATCTGCTGGCTACTCTATCGCCCAATACAAGGCTTTCTATCGCCTGCAATTTGGGTTGTGCTGATGAGTGGGTGCAGACGAAAGAAATTGCGCAGTGGCGCAAGCTTGCTACCGTGATTGGCAAGCGGCCAACGATGTTCTCGTTTTTAGCCTGAGAAGACACCGCGAAAAGCACCGCTCGCCCAAAAACACCGCAAAAAGCACCGCTCGCCCAAAAACACCGCAAAAAGTATCGCGCACCGCCGACTGAAACCCTAATCAAACAGCGAATGCTTCTCCAGCAATGGCGTTAAATCCGCCGCCGCTTTTGGCACGCTGAAGTAAAAGCCCTGCCCTACCGCGCAACCTTTGGCGCGCAGCAGCGTCAGCTGCCCCGCCGTTTCAATTCCCTCGGCAATCACGTCTAAATCAAGGCTACGCGCCATGTTTATAATCGCCACGACAATCGCGGTGTCGTTCGGGTCAATGGTGATGTCACGGACGAAGCTTTGGTCAATTTTTAGCTTGCTAATCGGTAGACGTTTTAGGTAACTCAAGCTTGAATAACCCGTACCAAAATCGTCGATCGACAAGTGAATGCCAAGGCTAGCAATTTGGTTCAGCAACTGCACGCTACCTTCACCGCGCCGCATCACCGAACTCTCCGTTACTTCAAGCTCCAGCTCGCGCGGGTCGTAATTAGTTTCGAGCATAATATCGCCCAAGATGTCTATAAATCGCGTATCTTCAAGCTGTCGTGCGGATAAATTTACGGCCATTCTGCGCTTCGGCAGGCCAGCGCGCTGCCAAGCAGTATTCTGCCGACAAGCCTCACGTAAAACCCATTCGCCAATTTCCGCAATCAGCCCGGTTTCTTCGGCAAGCGGTATAAATTCTCCCGGCATCATGGTGCCATTTTCTTCGCTGTGCCAACGCACCAGCGCTTCTAACGCGACAATTTCCCCAGTGTTTAAATCAACCTGCGGTTGATATGCTAACCAAAAGCTTCCAGCTGCCACGGCACCGCGCAAATTCGATTCCAACATGGCGCGGCGCTTCACCGCGATATTCATTTGCGAGGTGAAGAACTGGTAGTTGTTTTTGCCCAGTGATTTACCGTGGAACATGGCGGTATCGGCGTTTTTAAGCAGGGTTTTTGCGTCCCGTCCATCTTCAGGATAAAGCGCCACGCCGATAGAACTTGAAACATGCTGCTGCGTTTCAGCAAGCTGGAACGGCACGCGTAGGCTATCGAGTATTTTTTGCGCGATGCGACTTGCTGCTTGCTGGCCCTCAATTTCATCCAGCAGCACAATAAATTCATCCCCGCCTTGCCGCGCAATCGTGTCAAACGACCGCACTGAAGCCGTCAAGCGCGCCGCAATTTGCTGCAGCAGGGTGTCGCCCACATCATGGCCTAGCGAATCGTTTACGTTCTTAAAATTATCAACGTCTAAAAACATGACCGCAAACTTCCGCCGCGTGCGTTGCGCGCGCTCAACCGACTGCGCGATGCGATCCTGCATCAGCGCGCGGTTGGGCAACCCCGTTAAGCTATCGTGGAATGCGATGTGCTCTACTTGCCGCAAAATCGCTTTCCGCTCCGTCACATCGCGGGTGTTAACAACGATGCCATTAACGTTGGGCACGTCTAAGCAGTTTTTGCCAATTGATTCCAACGTGCGCCACGTGCCGTCAGTAGCGCGCGCGCGGAATTCAAAGGCCTCCTTCATGGAATCGTCGTTGATCAATTGTGCAAAACGGATGCGCATTGCTTCCACGTCATCGCGGTGCACGATTTCAAACTGACTACGCCCCACCATCATTTGCGGATCGTAGCCAAGGAGATGCTTGACCGACGGACTTTGGTACAAAATTAGCCCATCTTCATCCAGTAACGTCACGATATCCATCGCGCTTTCAGTCAGCGAGCGAAACCGGGTTTCGGTTCTGGCTAAGGCTTGTTCAGCTTGTTTAATATTGGTGATGTCAGTGACAATGCCGATGAGTCCGGCTGGCTTTCCAGATTTATCAGCAAAGCTGCTCAACTGCTTTACCAAGCGTCGCGCCTCACCCTGGGCGTTGTTGGCGGTTTCTTCATACGACACCGTGCTGCCCGCATCAAGAACATCTAGGTCTTCACCGAGCAGTTGCAAATCCGTTTCGCCGGTGGCGCGATCAATCGGAAACTTGCCCTTCATGTCTTCGCGACGCATGCCGTAAAATGTTTCCCATGCGCGGTTGAAGCCGATGTAACGGCCATCTGCGTCTTTGTAGAAAATAGGATTAGGAATAACTTCCAACAGCTCTTCGGTAAAATGCAGTTGGTTATCGAGCTGGCGGGCGACTAATTTAATCGCTGAAATATCGGCGCAGGTAATCAAAATACCCACTGCTTCTTGGTCCGCACCACGCAAGGGTGCAGCCGACACGCTTATTTCAATGTCGTGGCCGTCGGGGTGCGTGCGCAACATTTCAACGTTGTGAAAAGCCTCGCCGTTTAAAATGCCCTCCCGCAAACTTCGATTTTTTTCTTCATCAACGCCAATGGCTAAAGGTGAAGGCTTGCCTAGCACCGCGTCTTCACTCACGCCGAACATTTTTTCAGCCGCTGGGTTCCACATGGTCACGATGCCATTGGGCGAAATGGAGTAAATAGCTAAGGGCGATGTCTGCACAATGGCCTTCAATGATTCGTTCACTGCACGCAGCGTTTGCTGTGCGGCATGATAGTTAGAAATATCTTCCATCACCGCCAGCGCATATTCAAAGTTACCCGCATCGTCGCGCATGATGGTGGTGGACCTTCGCACCCACATCATCGAGCCATCGCGGCGTACCATGCGGCGTTCTACTTTTGGCAGGTGCAGTCGCTGCGTTTTTAGCTGATCACCTAAGCGCGTGCCAATGCTGCGATCTTCCGGCAAGGCCGTTGCAAAATACGGTTTGCCGATCAATTCTTCAGCCGTATAGCCAGTCATTTCAGCAAACTTTTCGTTAACCAAAACATACTGGCCTTCCAGATCAATATGGGCTAAACCGACTTCCATTAAATCAAAGGTGGCGCGGAATTTCCGCTCGCTGCGTTGCAGGGAATGTTCACGCTCGCGCACCTCAAAGGCCAGTGCATGCATATTGCGCGAAAGCTGCTCAAGCTCAGCGTAATCAGCTTGTATCGCCATATCGCCACCATCTGAGCTTAAAAAATTTTCAGGCGTCAAGGTATTGGCAAACTTGCGCAATGGCTCGCCGATCTGGCGCGCCACAACCCAAGCCACGATGGCCGAAACAACAATGGTCAACAAGCCCAGCCAAATAATTTGCTCGCGCAACCGTAGCGCTTCAGCTGGCGCCATGGAAGTTTGTGACGTTGCCACTTGGGCGATCACGCTCAAGCAGAGCGCCACCACCAACAGCACCACGCCAAAGCCTGCGGCAATGCGAAAGGTGAGCTGACGTTTTTTAGCCGTTACCGACTGCGGCGAAGGAGAGGAAGGCAAAATTAGTGGCCTTTAAGCAAAGCTATGATCTATAAAAGAGTGCGATGTCTCTCGCACTTTGGTTCAAACTTTGATACAAATTAGTATCGCCAGCGGTTGCTATTTTACAATGCATTTAGAACGGTAGCGCGGGCAGAATTTATGCTAAAAACACGCCCACTTCATCCACCGTCAACGCAAGTTTGCGTAAGCGCTGTTTGGTACAGGGTCCTGCCACACACAAACCGGTATCCGGTTGAAACATTGCGCCATGAGTAGCGCAAATTAAGTATAGACCAGTTTCGTCAAATACATCACCCGGATTCCAGTCTAATTCGGTGCTTCGGTGCGGGCAAACATTGTCATAAGCCACAGCTTGACCCTCATGCATGATGACAAATGCAGATTGGCTACATTTGGTGTCTTCAGGCACGACGGAGAAGCCCCCGACCCGAAGGTAGTCCCCTTGCGGGATATTTAGGGCGTCTTCAGGCACTTTATCGAGCGGATTTTCAGCGTTGGCAGCAGGCATATAGGCAAACCGCACAGACCGGTGAATTTCCGCTGCTTGTTTCAACGCCTCAAAAGTGCAAATTAGCTTGCTCATAACACATCAACCATGCTGCTCAATCCATTGGCATAGGCTGGAGACGTCCGTTAAATAAGCTTCTGCAGGCACGGTATGCAGCGTAGCAACGTCATGCGCCCCGTAGGTTACGGCCACACTTTTACAGCCGGCGTTCTGCGCCAACTGCAAATCAAACGTGGTGTCGCCAATCATCAAGGTGCGTTTTGCCTCAACACCCGCCGCATCCATGATCTTAAACAGCATGTCCGGATTGGGTTTGGCGAAGCCTTCATCGGCGCAGCGCGAAAAATGCAAATATTGGTTTAGCTTTGTGTGCGCAAACGCGCGATCCAGCCCGCGACGCGGCTTACCTGTTGCCACCGCTGTTATACAATTGCCCAAATATAGCCGCGATAATAGGCTGGAGATGCCCGAATATAGGGGCGCTTCATGGTCTCGCACAATGTAAAAGTGGCGAAATTTTTGCGCAAATTCTTGGTATTGGGCAACTGATTTATCTGGAAACAAACGCCCTACCGAGTCATCTAGCCCCAAACCGATAATACTTTTGGCGCGCTGCGTGTCGGGTACCGGCCAGCCAATATCGGCCGCAGCAAACTGGATGCACTGTGCAATTAGGCCAGTGGAATCCATAATCGTGCCGTCCCAATCAAACACGATTAAATCAAAATTATTGGTCAAAATAGGTGATGCTGTTTCGATATCAATCATGGCTTAGCGGCTATTTTTGCGGGTTCTTGGGCACGTAAAAACGTCAAATATTTTTCAAGTTCTGGCGGCAATGCGGCTCGAATCGTCAGCGATTCACCCGATATTGGATGGGTAAGTGTTACCGCATGCGCGTGTAGAAACATCCGCTTTAACCCGCCGCGCACATTTGCCGCCACTTCTTTATTGAGCGTAAAGTCGCCATATTTATCATCACCCACAATCGGAAAGCCCGCATGTTGGGCATGTACACGAATTTGATGGGTGCGGCCAGTGCGAATATCGGCCTCAAGCAAGGTGGCGGTGGCAAAACGCTCGCGCCGATGAAAAATCGTGTGGGCAGCTTGGCCCTTTTCTTCGTCCACAAACACGCGTCGCTCACCATTTGCGGCGATTACTTTATGCAAGGCCGCCCGAATATTGCGGGTTTCGTCCGGCCATTTGCCTTTTACTAATGTCAAATAGCGTTTATCCACCCGCGTTTGGCCTTCACCCCGCAATTGTGCGTGTAGCCCCGTGAGGGCGCTGCGTTTTTTGGCGATCAGCAATATGCCCGATGTTTCGCGATCAATCCGATGCACCAGTTCCAAAAAGTGCGCGGCCGGCCGTGCAGCACGCAAGGCTTCAATTACCCCAAAATCCAGTCCGCTACCACCATGCACCGCATAACCCGCCGGTTTGTTGATGGCAAAAAATGCTTCGTCTTCATACAATATCGTGAAGTTAGGCACAGATGCGAGCTTTTTAGCCGTAATTACCTCATTTTCGGGCAACGGAGCGGCCATACGCACCGGCGGCACGCGCACGATGTCGCCTTCTACCAAACGGTAAGTCACATCAATTCTGCCTTTGTTTACCCGCACTTCACCAGCACGCACAATCCGATAAACATGGCTTTTTGGCAC
>JAYUOW010000071.1:0-5769 GCA_043760555.1 Betaproteobacteria bacterium | reverse complement strand
CAGCGACTGATTTTTCTCGTGCGGTGGGGTTTTATGATGCGTTGTTTGGCATCAATTTAAAGCGCGAGGCGATGGGTGCCGATCAAATGGCGGTGTTTCCGTATGACCCTGCTACCAGCATCTCGGGCTGTGTGATGTTTGGGGCGCACTACAAACCGAGTGCTGATGGTGCGGTAATTTATTTAAACGCGCATGATGAAATAGATGCGTTGCTAGCGCGCGTGCCAAGCTTGGGTGGGAGCGTGTTGCTGGGTAAAACCGCATTGCCGCCGGGCTTGGGATTTTTTGCGCACATATTGGATACCGAAGGCAATCGCGTGGGGCTGCATGGCGTAAAGTAGCGTGTTTAACTTAGCCCACTCCATCACATCATGCGTCGAGCCGATAGACTTTTTGCCATCGTACAAGCACTGCAGGGCAGGCGCTTAACCACTGCGCGCCAGCTTGCTGAGCGCTTGCGCGTTTCTGAGCGCACGATTTATCGGGATGTTCAAGACTTATCGTTGTCGGGTGTGCCGGTGGTGGGCGAGGCCGGTGTGGGCTACAGCTTAAAAAAAGGCTTTGATCTCCCGCCGATTATGTTCGATAACGACGAAATTGAAGCCCTGCTCATCGGCGCACGCATGGTGGGCGCGTGGGGCGGCACCACACTGGCCGCAAGTGCTGAACGCGCGATGGAAAAAATTGCCGCCGTGCTGCCCGAAAATCGACGCGTGATTTTGGATGCCACGCAGGTATTTGCGCCAAGCTTTCATGTTAATACTGAAGTGGGTAAACGCTTTGAAGTGCTCAGGCTGGCAATAGCGGCGCGACAATATGTAGGGATGGCCTACACAGCCGCCGAGCAAAAAAACGCCACCACGCGCCGTGTAAGGCCGTTAGCGCTGTATTTTTGGGGTGAGCACTGGACGCTCGCCGCGTGGTGCGAAATCCGCCATGATTTTCGTAGCTTTCGGCTCGACCGCATTGCCACGCTAACTGTGGAAGCGGCGGTGTTTTCGCTGGAGGCGGGTAAAAGTTTGGCTGATTTTGTACGGCAAGATGAATTAGAAACGTGGTGTGACGATGAGAAAAAAGCGCATAGTTAATGCCTGAAGACGCCCTAAATTAGGGCGTCTTCAGCCTATTAATAATTACTTTTTCGGCATGTCTTTTAGCGCCGCTACCGCGTCAGCATCACCCTGTTGCGCGGCTAGGTGATAAAAATGGCGTGCTTTTTGTAGGTCTATTTTCACGCCATCGCCAGTTAGGTAGCTGTCGCCTAGATACTTTTGTGATTCGAGATGGCCGTGTTCAGCGGCGATGGTGTAGCGGCGAATGGCTTCGGTTTTATCGCGCTTTACGCCCAAGCCATTGTTGTAGTGGAAGGCCAGCGATGCTTGGCCTTCATTTTGGTTTTGCTCAGCGGCTAGACGCATGAGGCGCAGCGCTTCAACGTAATTGGGCTTGCCATTGGGTTGCGCTTCACCTTGCGCATACATATTGCCCGCGTTAATTTGTGCGCCGTAGTAGCCGCGTGCGGCGGATTTTAAGTACCACTTTAATGCTGTTGCGTCGTTGGCTTCTACACCAAGCCCGTCTTTGTAGGCTAAGCCCATGTGAAATTCGCCCTTGGCATTACCTTGCGCGGCAGATAGCTTTGCCCACCTTAAGGCTTCGGCATAATTTTGCGCAACTTCTTTGCCAGCCATGTAGAAGTGCGCCATGCCTGATTGTGCGTTGCCGTTACCTTGCGCGGCGGATTTTCGAGTCCACGCCAATGAAAGTTTGACGTCAACTGCCGTGCCTCGGCCGTAATAATAAGCTTCGCTTAGCAAGTCTTGCGCTATTGAATCGCCTGCTGCGGCGCGCACTTTTAAGCTATTAAAAGTGGCAACCAAATTCGCCTGTGTTGGTGCCGCGCGAACTTCTGACGCGTTCAGCGGTTCTAGGGCAAACGCTGGTGTGCAGAGTGTTGCGCATACTAGGCCAGCGCTAATTAGGGTTAGAACCGTGATGGTTTTTAGACTAACGCTGTGTTGCAAAGTTGTTTTAAAGCAATTATAAGTAGCCATTTTTTCGTGCTTCCAGAATCGTAAAAAGTAACTAAATATTACAGATAGGCTGAAGATGCCCTAAAATAGGGCTTCTTCAGCTACTTATCATTACCTTAGCGGCTCAATTTTTTTAACGCAGCAATAGATTCTTCGTCGCCTTGAGCGGCTGCTTTTTCATACCATTGGCGTGCAAGCGCTTTATCTTTTTTAACGCCGACGCCGTCCTCATACATGCCTGCCGTGTAGCGTTGTGCGGACACGTGGCCTTGGTTGGCGGCGCGTAAATACCATTCTAGCGCGGTGGTTTTATTGGCTTTTACGCCGTCGCCATATTCGTAGAGCATACCTAAATTAGTTTGTGCGGAAGGGTCTCCTTGCGCGGCAGGTTGTTGGTACAGTCTGAAGGCTTCGCGGTAGTCTTGCGCTACCCCGTTGCCAGCGTGATAAAGCGCGCCTAGATTAAATTGGCCAAGCGCGCTATTTTGTGCAGCAGCAAGCTTAAACAAGCGCGCGGCTTCTGAATGGTTTGGTTTGCCGCGAGGCAGGCCTTCGCCATGGTTGTACATGCTGCCCGCGTCGTTTTGCGCGTTGACGTTGCCTTGCTCGGCCGCCAGCAGGTACCACTTCAGGGCGATGGGTTTGTCGATGGCAACAGGGTCGCCATAGTCAAACGCGATGCCGACGTTGTACTGCCCACGGGCATTATTTTGCTTGGCTGAAAGCTGCGCTAGTCGGTACGATTCCTTTTTATCTTTCGTCACGCCAACGCCGTAGCGATAGCTGTAAGCCAACGCCGCTTGGGCTTCTGCGTTGTTTTGCGCGGCAGCTTTGCGATACCATTTGACGGCTTGCGCTTCATCTTGTTCCGCGCCACGGCCAGTGAAGTAGGCGTCACCCACTGCAACTTGTGCGACGGCGTCGCCCGCGTTAGCTTGTTTCATTAGGCCTACCACTTCAGCGACACTGCGGCCGACGTTACCGTGGACGACTGCGACAGGTTTGATGGTGCTGGCCGTGTTGGCGTCAGCCGCCCAGACGGGTGCGTGGGCGACTGCTATGCATAGAGTGGCGATGGCAACTCGTGTAATTTTGTGCATTTTTTAAAATCAAGAGCGGTACGTAGTAGTGGTTGAAAATGCCCTAAATTAGGGCGTCTTCAGGGGTTATCGGTATTTTATTTGCCTAGCTTTGTGAGTTTTTCGGCTGCATCGTCGTTATCCTGCGCGGCGGATTTTTCATACCAAAAGCGGGCGGTCTTTTTGTTGGCTTTTACGCCTTCGCCGTCACGGTACATATCGCCAAGGTTTTCTTGCGCGCCCGAATGACCTTGTTCGGCAGCTAATGTGAACCAACGGAGGGCTTCGGCATAGTCTTTTTTCATGCCCCGGCCGCTGTAGGCGAATGAGCCAAGGCTGGTTTGGGCTTCGCTATTGCCTTGCGCTGCGGATAGCTTAAACAAGCGCGCAGCTTCTAGATAATTGGATTTGCCACCGGGTACACCTTCGCCTTCGCGATACATGACGCCTGCGTTGTTTTGGGCGCTGACATGGCCTTGCGCGGCAGCCTGTAAAAACCATCTTAGGGCTTCGGCTTTATCGACTTTTACGCCTCTGCCGTCATCATAGGCATTGGCTAAATCGTATTGGGCAACGGCTAAGCCTTGGTCTGCGGCTTTGCGGTACCAAAATGCCGCTTGTACTCGGTCTTCGGGCTGGTTGTAGCCGTTGTAAAAGTCTTCGCCAAGATTGTATTGGGCGTTGGCGTCGCCGGCTGCGGCTTGTTTTTTTAGTTTTTCGTAGGCTAATTGTTCGGGGTTTAGTTTGGCTTTGGCCACGGTTTTTTGCTTCGGCGCGGCCGTTGGTTCGGCGGCATGGGTGAGGGCAGGTAGTAAGGCGAATGCGAGGGCAAAAGCGAAGGAGCGGACGAATGTAGAGAGTTGAAGTTTGGTTTGGATCATGAAAAGCCTTGCTGTAGATTTTTTTACATGGCCTGAAGACGCCCGATAATAGGGCTTCTTCAGGCATTAGTTTGATGCATTATTTGCCTAGTTTTTTCAGTTTCTTGATCGCATCTTCGCTATCTTGTGCAGCGGCTTTTTCATACCAATAGCGGGCGGTTTGTTTGTTGGTTTTTACGCCGTCGCCATCGCGATACATATCGCCTAGATTTTCTTGCGCGCCTGCGTGGCCTTGTTCAGCGGCTTTGGTGTACCAGCGGGCGGCTTCGGCCAAGTCTTTTTTTACGCCGCGTCCCATTTCATAAAACCAGCCCACACTGGTTTGCGCTTCGCTGTCGCCTTGGGCTGCGGCAAGCTTAAAGTAGCGCATTGCTTCGGCATCATTGGATTTGCCGCCGGGCACGCCTTCACCTTCTCGATACATTACGCCTGCGTTGTTTTGCGCGTCTCGATTGCCTTGCGCGGCCGATTGCATATACCATTTGAGGGCTTCGGCTTTATCCAGCTTTACGCCGTTGCCGTCGTCGTAGGCAAGCCCCAAATCATATTGCGCCCCTGCATGGCCTTGCTCTGCCGCTTTGCGATACCAGGTGACGGCGTTGGCATAACTTTTCGGATTATTGTAGCCATAGTAAAAGTCATCGCCCATTTCGCGTTGGGCTACTGGGTCACCTGCCGCCGCTTGTTTTTTCAGCGTCTCGTAGGCTGAATTGTCGGTGTTTGCTTTGGCTTTTGCAGCGGTATTAGCTTTTGGTTTTGCGACGGGGTCGGCGGCGGTTGCATTGGTTGGTGGCAGCGCGGTAGCAAGTAGTAATAGGACGGCACTTAGTTGAATTTTTGACTTAATCATAGGATTGTATGTTGTAGGGACGCGTGATTTTAAAGGTGTGCAGCAAATCGAGGTATAAAAAAAGCCGTGGCGCGAACGCCACGGCTTTTATACTACATAACCGAAGTTATGTCAGTGCGTTAACGCAAATTTAGAAACCAAAATCAACTACGGCTGAAATTGCGTCTTGCTTCACGTTAGATTTGCTGCCCACTTTGTTATACGCCACCGCTAAACCTACTTTGTCGGTGATATTGCCGCGTAGTCCTAGGGTAAATGTGCTCCATGTGCTGTCGCCTTGAACGCCCGGAATGGTGTAGCTGGTACCGGTGGTAACAACCAGCGGTGATGCGGTAATTTCGCGAACGCGGTTCGAGCCTTCACGGTCGATCGAGAAGCGTAGGTAAGGTGTCCACGCGCCCATGGTGTAGCTTGCGCGTACGCCAAAGCTCGTTACTTTAGACAAGCGTGTTTGCGAGCCGATTTTTAAATCAGCCGAACCAGCGCCAGATTCTGAGTAACCATTGACGTCCACTTTTTGGGTGGTGAAATTAGCAAACGGGCCGATAGCCAAACCACGTAAATCATCTGGTGCAAAATCGTAGCCAACGGTGATGGCAGCCGAAGCATTTGAGCCGTTAGTTGATGACGATGCCGTGCGCGTTACTTGGCCTAGTTGCACGCCGCGCTGTACGTTTTTAAACTTAACGTCCGCAACGGACAAATTAGCGTTGCCATACAAGCCGTCCATTTTGATGGCCGCAAAAGCGGACAATACGTTTTCGCTGGTATCAAATTTACCCATGTCGCCCATGTTGGCTTTGGATGTTGAATTACCTGCCGCCACACCGACTGTTGCGGCTTCAGAAGCACGCATGGTGGCACCTACTGCAAACGAGCCGTATTTGGTGTTAGTAGCAGGGTTAAGGTTGGTGGTGCTCACGTCG
>JAYUOW010000070.1:0-17564 GCA_043760555.1 Betaproteobacteria bacterium | reverse complement strand
GGATTTTTTCCGTGTCTACTACTTGCTCTGGCGCCGCGTTGATGCTGGCGCAGCCAGCGGTGGTGGCAACGATTGCGGCTAGGGTGGCACTGGTTATTTTTTTCATGATTAACCTCGCAGTGTTGAAGAAATGAATTGAAATGGGCTGGACTGAAGTCCAGTTTCCCAGGCTTTGGAAGTCGGACTTTAGTCCGGCCTCCGTCGCTTACCCACAGCTTCTAATCATACGCCTAAATTTTTGCGTATTTGTTCTAGAGATGATGCGTCTTCTATCGTGGTTAAATCGCCCGGGTCGCGGTTTTCGCACAAGGCTTGGATCGCGCGGCGTAGTAGCTTGCCGGATCTGGTTTTGGGTAATGCGGTGACGAAGTAGATGCGCGCGGGACGGCCGATGGCGCCGAGTTGTTTATCGACTGTCGTTTGTATTTCTTTTTCGTGCGCGGCTTGTTCCTCTAAGCCCGCTGCAAGGGCGGCATTTTTAAGCACGGCAAAGGCTACGGGCACTTGGCCTTTTAGAGCATCAGCTACACCCACTACGGCCACTTCGGCTACGTTGGTATGGGCTTGTATGGCTTCTTCGATTTCACGCGTGCCGAGCCTATGGCCAGCTACATTTATCACATCATCGGTGCGGCCTAAAATAAAATAGTAGCCATCTGCATCGCGCACGCCCCAGTCGAATGTGGTGTACACCAGCTCGTCTTCAAAAGATGAAAAATAGGTTTCTACAAAGCGCTTATCGTCGCCCCACACGGTGCTCATGCAGCCCGGTGGTAACGGTGGCACCACGCACACGACGGCTTTTTCGTTCGCCCCTGCAGTGGCACCGGTTTGTTGATTTTTAAGTTTTACGTTATAGCCGTAGCAGGGAAAGCTGGGGCTGCCAACTTTGCGCGGGGTGTTTTCCACCCCCGGTTGGGCGGACAATATTGGCCAGCCGGTTTCGGTTTGCCAGTAGTTATCAATGACTGCCACACCTAAGCCCTGCTCTATCCAAGTTGATGTCGGTTCATCCAGCGGTTCACCGGCTAAAAATAAGTACTTTAGGCTGGAGACGTCGTATTTACGGAGCTCTGCAGGATCATGCTTCTTTAGCACGCGCACTGCGGTGGGGGACGAGAACATGCAGCGCACGTTATAATCTTGCACAATTTTCCACCACACGCTGGCGTCAGTTTTGCCATCTCTGGTGACGACGGGCAAGCCTTCGTACATGATGGTAGTAGAGCCGTTAATTAGCGGCGCATACACGATGTATGAATGCCCAACTACCCAGCCAATGTCGGAGGTGCAAAAGAAAGCCTCGCCCGGTTTGGTGTCGTAAATGTGCTGCATGGATGCCGCTAGGGCGACTGCGTATCCGCCCGTGTCACGCTGCACGCCTTTGGGCTTGCCGGTGGTGCCGCTGGTGTACAAAATATAGCTTGGGTGGGATGATTCTACCCATTCGCAGGGCACAATTTCGGCGCAAGTTTCGGGGGGGGCGATGTGATTGTAGAGCACATCGTGCGGGGCGTTTAGCGCGCCTACATCTACCAACCCGCGCGGCATGATGAGCGTGTATGCGGGCGGGTGTTCGCATAAACTTATTGCTTGATCTACCAATGGTTTTAACGGAATCGACTTGCCACCGCGAGAACCAGCGTCTGAAGTGACGATTACTTTTGGTTTCGCATCGTCAATGCGCGCGGCTAGCGACACCGAAGCAAAGCCACCAAACACAACTGAATGAATAGCACCCAAACGCACCGTGGCCAGCATTGCAAATACGGCTTCTGGCACCATCGGCATGTAGATCAAAACACGGTCGCCCTTACCCACGCCTAAGCGCTTCAAGGCGTGCGCGCAACGGTTCACTTCGTCGAACAATTGCGCATAAGTGAAGGTGCGGGTTTGGTTTACTTCAGATGATATCCATACCAAAGCGTTTTGGTTGGAAAGTGCTGCCAAATGGCGGTCTACAGCATTATGGCAAAGGTTAGTTTCGCCATTTACAAACCATTTTGCAAACGGTGGATTAGAATAATCGCACACGCTGTCAAATGGTTTGTGCCAACTAATTTTGCTGGCTTCTGCAGCCCAAAACATGTCGCGGTGTTGGATGGATTGTTGATGAAACTGTTGGTATTTTTCCATAGTCTTCCGCGATTTATTCTAATTTTTAGGTGAGAAGAGAAAACGTTTAGGCTAAGACGCTCTGCCGTTACGCTAGGACGTTATTGATCGCATCCATCAACGCTTTTGATTTTGCAGGTTTGGTTAAATAGCCATTTGCGCCTAGCTTTAGGCCTTTTAGAATATCATCCAGCGCGCCTAAACTTGATAGCATCAGCACGGGCAAATCAGCCATTTTTTCGTGCGCGCGAATGCGGTTAAGAATATCGAAGCCGTTAGCGTCGGGCAGCATCACATCAAGCAGCACCAAATCGGGGCGCATTTTAATGCCTTCCACTATTTGCGCGCGGTTTGCGGCGCGCTTCACCTGAAACTTATTCATCGTCATCACGCGCTCGATAATCATGCCGGTAACGTCGTCGTCTTCGACAATCAATACCAAGGGCGGCGTGTGTTGTGGCTTGCGCTTGGGCGCATCGGGAAACAAGCGCACAAAATAGCCGTTGCTGGTGAGTTTGGATTCACCAATCACTGCTTCTTCACTCAGCTTTGCTACTTCGGCCACGGTTTTAACCGGCTCAGCCACGGCGGTAGCAGCATTAAAATGGTGGGTAAAATCTAGGTCGCTATTGGATTCTTTGCTCATTTTTAGGTTTTTTCAGTCACTCAAATTGAAATATATTTTAGAGCGTATAGTATGCACGCATTCCCTACTCAATCACGCGATGTTAATGTTTTTTTCAGGTGCGGAATCAATCCGCCACTTTGCAGCATAGCTAGCAAGGATGGCGGTATGGGCTCGCACACATAACGCATGTTTTGTGTGTGGTTTTCAATTAGGCCCTCGCTTAAATGCACGCTTAATTTATCGCCCGCACTAATTTGGTCGGCCTCGGCGCACACTAATGGTGCTAGGCCTAAGTTAAAACAATTACGATAAAACAGCCCCGCAAATGATGACGCAATCACGCCCTGCACACCCAGCATATTTAGCGCAATCACGGCTTGCTCGCGCGAACTACCCATACCAAAATTTTTGCCGCCCACTACAAAATCACCCGGCCTTACGTCTTGCGCAAACGTCGGCGCGATGCTTTCCATGCAGTGTTGCGCCAGCACACTTAGTGGCTGCTTCATGTAGGCGCCAGGGGCTAAGGCATCTGTGGTTACATCGTCACCGAATACGAAGGCTCTGGGTTTGTGGTCAATCATGCTGCCACCTGTACTTTATTGATGCCTGAAGAAGGCCTATGTCCCCGCAAGGGGGCTACCTTCGGGTCGCCGGGCATCTCCAGCATGCTTCTTGGATCAGCAACATACCCCGCTACGGCCGAGGCCGCTACCGTGTAGGGCGACGCTAGATATACTTCGGCACTTGCAGCACCCATACGGCCTTTAAAATTGCGTGCGGTGGATGCAATGCACACTTCGCCATCCGCCAAAATACCCGCACCGTATCCCGCACAGGCGCCGCAACCCGTCGGCAAAATGATGGCACCGGCATCGGTAATAGCCGCCATCGTGCCTTCGCGCACCGCTTGCGCCATCATAGCGATAGATGCGGGTGCCACCAGCAAACGCACGCCAGCAGCCACTTTGCGGCCTTTCAGCACTTCGGCTGCCATGCGTAAATCAGAAATCTTAGCCCCCGTACACGCGCCAATATAGGCTTGATGCACGCGCGTGGGCGCAACATCGGTCACATCAAAAACATTATCGGGGCTGTGCGGCACAGCCACTTGCGGCGCTAAGCTAGCCGCATCAAACTCCCATGTAGCGGCATAGTTTGCATCAGCGTCCCCATGAAAATCGGCGCTGTCTTCCATGTTTACGCCCGCTGCTTTAAGGGCTGCGAAGGTAGCCGCGTCAGCCTCCACAATGCCGGTTTGTGCGCCTAGTTCGGCACTCATGTTTGATAGCACCATGCGCTCGTGCATGGGCAAATTACGCACCGCTTCGCCCATGTATTGGGCGACGCCGTAGTTAAGCTGGCGCAGGCCTAAGCGCTTTAACGTGGCTAACATCATGTCTTTGGCAACCACGCCCGCGCGCAAGTTATTGTGCCAAACGATGGCTTGCGTTTCAGGCACTTTTATCCAAATTTCGCCAGTGGCCAACACACCCGCCATTTCGGTTGCACCCACGCCAAACATAAAGCAGCCAAAAGCACCGGCGGTAGGCGAATGCGAATCGCCGCCGACACAAAACATGCCCGGGCGCACATAGCCATGTTCGGTCAACACCACATGGCAAATGCCTTGCATATCGTGAAAGCGCACAATGTTTGCCGACTGCGCGAAGTCGCGCGTGAGCTTTAAAATATTGGCGCTTTCTTGATCTACCGCTGGCACAAAATGATCGCTTACTAGCACTACTTTTGAACTATCCCAAATGGGTACGCCAAGCTCGGCCAGCATCGGCGCGATGCGTCGCGGGCCGCCAGAATCATGCATCATCGCTAGATCAACTTTAGCAACAACAAGCTCGCCGACGCGAACGCTGGGTAGGCCTGCAGCACGAGCGATGATTTTTTGGGCGATGGTTTGGGGCATGGTGTTTAGTTTTTTAGCTGTTCTAATTGGTTCGCAAACCGCCCAAGATGCCCGTAATTAGGCAGGTTTCATTGGGTACAGTGATGTTTAGTTTAAGCGAAAAAGTGTTATCGGTATGCACGCCTTCGCGGCCGCGCCATGTGGCTAACGCGCCATCGGTGCAAGTTAGATTACCCGACGCTTCGAAGGTAGAACCAAATTGTTTATAGGTTCCAGTGTAAAAGCAATTGATGCCGTTTTCACCTAGTTCCGTTAAATTGTAGTTGCCGGTAGCGGCATCAGCCACCACACGATAAATTGATTTTGTAAGCAAGCTACCGTTGCTGGCCACGTTGGTACAAGCCGTGGTGCTGCGCTGCACGCCGCCATAAAATGTGCCGCTTAACGGCAACGTTTTGAAGGTTTGGCGCACGATATTTTTAGTGGTGCTGGCACCGTTTATTGTGTAGGTTAAAGTGCCGGTGCGCGCGTCAGCAAAGATAAATGTAGCCTCACCCACAACAGTAAAACCGCCAAAGGTAAACATCGGCAACGCAAAAAACGCGCCGGTAGTTTTGATAATAGCGCCCTTGTACGTGGGCACGGCCGCACCGCTCACGCGCGCGCCGTCGGACATCACGACCCAGCTTGGTTGGTTATTAGAATCATAGATAAACCACGTGCCGAATAGCGTTTGGTCTTGCTGGGCGATGTTCACGCCCCAGCCGGATTCGGTTTCGTTAAACCATAAATCTTGGTAGTTAACGGCGTGGGCTTTTATACTAAAAAACGCGCAGAGCGCAAGCAAAAGCTTCGCTGCTATTACCGCTATTTTGTGCTTAGTTTGCATCAGCATTCTCCAGCAAATTAGGGCTTTCATAGCTTGCATGCGGACGAGAAAAATATTGCTTCGATTGCATTTCGCGCAAGCGCGAAGCCGTGCGCGCGAATTCAGCTGACACCATTACTAGCGCATCGCCACCGGCTGCGTTGCTGGCGGCTCCATCTACAGCGATGCCTGAAGATGCCCTATTTTCGGGCGTCTTCAAGGCATTGCTGGTGATCACTAATTGCTCTGGCGGGGCGGCCGCCGAACAAACCAGCTTTACATTTTGATCGTAAAACACATCAACTAACCACGTAAACCTGCGCACCACATCACCGCGTTCCTTCGCGTGCAACTGCGGAATGTTTGAAATTAACACCGTGTGATGGCGTTTTGAAATTTCAAGATAATCGTTTTGCCCCATCTTCGCCACGCACAAGGCATCGAACTCAAACCATATTACGCCTTTGGTGCGTGCAATGGTGGCCACCATGCGCCCAGCGATGGTGATGCTACCGCCTTGATTTTCATTTAGCGGTGTACGCGAAATTGCAGCAAAGGTATGTGCCAGCTGGCTGTGGGTGTCTGCGGTGATGGGCGAATAATAAACAGGTATTGATTCCAACACCCGCTGACGATGATCCTCTCGCCCGCCAATTTGAATTACATCAAGCTGCGTTTTTAAAATCTCGATTGCTGGTAAAAAGCGCGCGCGCTGCAGGCCATTTGGATATAAGTCATCGGGCTTGTAGTTGGACGTCATGACCAACACCACGCCACGATCAATTAGATATTCCAACAGCTTGCCCAATATCATGGCGTCGGCAATATCGCTCACATGAAACTCGTCAAAGCACAGCAAGCGGTGCGCAATGGCGATGTCATCCGCAATAGCGGCCAGCGGGTCTTGCGTACCCGCGTGCGTTTGCAAGCTGGCGTGGATCTCGCGCATGAACTGGTGAAAATGCACGCGCCGCTTGCGCCGCAAGCTGGACACCGAATAAAACGCGTCCATCATCAACGACTTCCCGCGCCCTACCGTGCCCCACACATACATACCGCGCGGCGGCGGCTTGCCACCGCCAAAATTGGTAAGCAACCGATTAAAACGGCTTTGCCGATACTGCCGATATTGTTCAAGCTCGCCGTGCAATCGCTCTAGCTGCTGCACGATGGCTAACTGCGCCGTATCAGTTTGAAAATCTGGCCGTTGCGAAAAATGCCAATACCATTCTAGCGGGCTAGAGGCGTTGTTTTCGTCATCCTGCCGCAGGGCGGCGGCAAGAGTTAGATTGTTAGCATCCAAAATATCGTCCGATGCTTTTATTGGAATTTTGCAGGCTAAACTTCCGGCAACTACATATTTAACGTGCGTTTATCCACCGCCAACGCGGCTTCGCGCACCGCTTCTGATAGCGTTGGATGGCCGTGCACAATGCGCGCAATATCTTCACTGGCGGCGTGGAACTCCATGGCGACAACAACCTCCGAAATTAGCTCGGATGCGTGCGCATGAATAATGTGGCAGCCCAATACGCGATCGGTTTTAGCATCCGCTATCATTTTCACAAACCCACCCGATTCGCCCATGCCTAGCGCGCGACCGTTGGCTGCAAACGGAAACGAACCGGTTTTAACCGCGATGCCTTCGGCTACACATTGCTGCTCGGTTTTACCAGCCCATGCAATTTCAGGCGAGGTATAAATAATCCACGGAATGCAGTCGTAGTTAATATGCGGTTTTTGCCCCGCAATCATCTCAGCCACCGCTACACCCTCATCCTCTGCTTTGTGAGCCAGCATAGGGCCACGGATGACGTCCCCAATGGCATAGACGCGTGGTAGGTTGGTGTGGCAATGGTCATCGGCTTCAATCATGCCGCGATCGGTTAATTTAAGGCCGACATTTTCAGCGCCCAAGCCGTCGGTGTTGGGCACGCGACCAACCGAGACGATTAATTTATCACAGTCATACTTTTGCGCTAAGCCTTTGTCGTCCGTGTATTCAATGCTGATGCCGGTTTTGTTTTGTACTACTTTGCCAATTTTTACCCCAAGCTTGATGTTTAAGCCTTGCTCTTTAGTAAATACTTTCCACGCTTCTTTCGCAATGGCGTCGTCGGTTGCCGCCAAAAAAGTGGGCATCGCTTCAAGCACCGTGACTTCGGCACCCAAACGCCGCCACACGCTGCCCAATTCTAAGCCAATCACGCCTGCGCCAATAACGCCCAGTTTTTTGGGCGCGGAACCAAACATCAACGCGCCTTCGTTATCGCAGATGGTTATGTTATCCACCGGAATATTAGGTAAGTGACGCGCTTTAGAGCCAGTAGCAATAATCACGTTGGTGGCGGTCACTGTTTCTTTAGCCGTGCCGTTGCTAATCTCGATGGTGTACGCGTCGCCGGCCGATACAAATTTGCCGAAGCCTTTTAGCCACGTTACCTTATTTTTACGGAATAAAAACTCAATGCCTTTGGTCATCTTGGCGACGATGCCGTCTTTGCGCGCTTGCATCTTGGTTACGTCTACTTTTACGCCACTTGCGGTGATGCCGTGGTCGCCAAATTTATGCTCAATTTGCTCTACAAATTCGCTGGATTGCAACAGCGCCTTGGAGGGGATACAGCCCACATTTAGGCAGGTGCCACCCAACGCCATTTCGCCTTTTGGATTTTTCCAACCTTCAATACAGGCCACGTTCATACCCAATTGTGCTGCGCGAATGGCAGCAATATAGCCACCGGGACCGGCACCGATTACGACGACATCAAATTGCTTTGACATAATTTTCTCTAACTTTAAAAATGAATAATGAGATTAGTGCAACCAAACTCTTGACACATAAACGCCTAGCGCTGCGCAAAAACCAATCAACACTGGCGAGGTGCGCTTCATCCAAAACGGAGGATGTTTGAAAAACTTCAGCACCGACAAACTCAATAATATCGCCAACCCAACACCGATGGCTGCAGCAAAATTTCTAGGGATAAAATGCTGCAAAAATCGATCGGCAAATACCGCACCTAGCCCCGTAATTAGGGCACCTACGAGGAAAAATAAAGCCTGCTTGAACATCCCAGCAGGCTTAAATTTTGACTTTACCATGCCGCCCTAATCGCAATGCTGCGAACTAAATATCCAACAACAAACGGCTTGGATCTTCCAACGCTTCTTTCATCGCCACCAGCGACAACACGGCTTCGCGACCGTCAATAATTCTATGGTCATAGCTCATCGCCAGATAGTTCATCGGACGAATAACGATTTGGCCGTTTTCAACAACTGCACGATCCTTGGTGGCGTGTACGCCCAAAATTGCTGACTGCGGTGGATTAATAATTGGCGTAGAAAGCATCGAGCCAAACACGCCGCCGTTTGAAATCGAGAACGTGCCACCGGTAAGGTCTTGAATCGTTAATTTACCGTCTTTGGCTTTTTGGCCGAATTCAGCAATTTTCTTTTCAATATCGGCAATCGACATTTGATCTACGTCGCGCAACACTGGCACCACCAAACCACGATCGGTTCCCACGGCAATGCCGATGTCGTAATAGCCGTGATACACAATATCGGTGCCATCTACGCTGGCATTTACCACTGGGAATTTTTTCAAACCATGCACTGCGGCTTTAACAAAGAACGACATAAAGCCGAGCTTTACGCCGTGCTCTTTCTCAAACTTTTCCTTGTATTTATTGCGCAAGTCAATCACTGGCGCCATATTGACTTCATTAAAGGTCGTCAAAATTGCGTTGGTGGATTGCGATTGCAACAAACGCTCGGCCACGCGTGCGCGTAGGCGCGACATCGGTACGCGTTGCTCAGGGCGACCGGCTAGATTGAGTGCCACCGCAGGAGCTGCAGCAGTAGCGGCTTTTGCAGCGACTGGCGCTGGGGCAGCAGCAGGTTTGGCAGACACGGCCACTACATCTTCCTTCGTAATACGACCACCGCGACCCGTGCCCGCTACGTCCGCAGCAGATACACCCTCTTCAGCCGCGATTTTAGCGGCTGCAGGGCTCATCGCAGCCGCGCTGGAAGCTGGTGCGGCAGCGTGTGCAGCAACGGCGGCTGCAGGTGCTGCAACGGCAGCAGGCGCACCAGCCGCTTTGCCTTCGGTATCAATCATGGCGATGACTTCGCCGCTTATCACTAAGCCTTTGTCGCCCTTGAGAATTTTGGTGATTACGCCATCGGCTGGCGCTGGTAATTCCATGACAACTTTATCGGTTTCGATGTCGATCAAATTCTCGTCGCGCTTTACGGCTTGGCCTTCGCGCTTATGCCATGCTACTAGCGTGGCTTCGGCAACGGATTCTGACAGCTGGGGGACTTTTACCTCGATAAGCATATTTTTTCCTTCAGGAATTTTAATTAGCGTGCGGCGATTTCTTGTCGCCAAATTTTAGCGTGCAATTATTTTTTAACTTCGGCTACAGCCCACGACAATGCTGCATTAACCAACTCTTTTTGCTGCTCATTATGCTTGGCCAAATAACCCACGGCAGGCGATGCTGATGACGGTCGACCGGCGTAAGACAAGGTGTGGTCAGCCGACATATTGCGCATTAAATAATGCTGGATGCGATGCCATGCGCCCTGATTACCCGGCTCTTCTTGCGCCCAAACAACGCTCTTGGCGTTTGGATAATGCGCTAATTGCGCCGCAAATTCTTCGTGCGGAAATGGATAAAGCTGCTCAATCCGGATCACGGCGATATTGTCGATTTCGCGCTTCTGGCGTTCGGCCACTAAGTCGTAAAAAACCTTACCCGAACACACCACCACGCGGCTTACTTTTTTGGCAGCGATCTTTTCAGTTTCGCCGATTACCACTTCAAACTTGCCCTTAGACAAATCATCTAAGCTCGACATCGCTTCTTTTTTACGCAGCAAGCTTTTCGGCATCATGACGATTAACGGCTTACGCATTTTACGAATCGACTGGCGACGAATCATGTGGAACAATTGCGCGGCCGTTGATGGCACGACTACTTGAATATTGTGCTCAGCACAAAGTTGCAAGAAGCGCTCCAGACGTGCCGATGAGTGCTCAGGCCCCTGACCTTCGTAGCCATGCGGCAAGAACATACACAGGCCGCACAAACGCGCCCATTTGGTTTCACCGCTGGCAATAAATTGGTCAATCACCACCTGTGCGCCGTTAGCGAAATCGCCAAATTGCGCTTCCCAAATGACAAGCTCAAACGGCTGTGCAGTGGCATAGCCATATTCAAACGCCAACACCGCTTCTTCAGAAAGTAGCGAATCAATTACCGTGAACGTACCCTGCTTTTCTTGGATATTTTGCAGCGGTAAATAAATTCCAGAATCCCACTTTTCACGGTTCTGATCATGCAGCACCGCATGACGGTGCGCGAAGGTGCCGCGACCACAATCTTGGCCGCTCAACCGGACTGGCGTGCCGATGGAAACCAACGACGCATAAGCTAAATTTTCGGCCATACCCCAGTCAAGTGGAAGCTCGCCGACGCCCATTTTACGGCGCGTTTCAAGCAGTTTCTCAACTGACATATGGGCTTTAAAGTCTGACGGAATTTGCGTTAAACGACCGCTCAAGCGCTGCAACTCTGCCATCGGCAAACCGGTATCCGCCGGAGCGCGCCAATGCACGCCCAAGTACGGCGCCCAATCAACGGCCAATGTTGGCTTTAGGCCATACAAAATTTTAGTATTGGTGCTTTTGCCCGCGTCTAAGCGAGCGCGAATATTGGTTACCAGCTCATCGCCATGTGTGGCGCTAATGATGCCCTCGGCCACCAATTTGTCGGCATACAAACGGCGCGTGCCGGGATGCTGCGCGATTTTTTTGTACATCAATGGCTGGGTTACAAACGGTTCGTCTTGCTCGTTATGCCCCAACTTACGGAAGCACACCATGTCGATGACAATATCTTTATTAAACTTAATGCGATATTCCAACGCGATGCGGGTCACGGCAATGACAGCTTCTGGCGAATCGGCATTCACATGGAATACTGGCGCTTCAATCATCTTGGCGATGTCGGTGCAATACAGTGACGAGCGGGTATCGCGAGTGTCGGACGTAGTAAAACCCACTTGGTTGTTGACGACCACGTGAATCGTTCCGCCGGTTTTGTAGCCTCGCGTTTGCGATAGCGCCATGGTTTCCATCACCACGCCCTGCCCTGCGAATGCGGCATCTCCGTGGATTACGATAGGCAACACTTCATTACCCGTCATGTCGCCGCGACGACGCTGACGTGCACGAACTGACCCTTCAACTACGGGGCTAACGATTTCCAAATGAGATGGGTTAAACGCGAGCGTTAAATGCACCGCCCCGCCTGCAGTTTGAATATCTGAAGAGAAGCCTTGGTGGTACTTTACGTCGCCTGATCCGTGGTCGTTGTCAGCATGCTTGCCTTCAAATTCCGCGAACAAATCAGCGGGAATTTTGCCTAGGCTATTGACCAAAATATTCAAGCGGCCACGGTGCGCCATGGCAACCACAACTTCTTTCGTGCCGTGCGCGCCGGAGTTGGCGATCAGCTCATCAACCAATGGAATTAGGGTTTCGCCACCTTCCAATGAAAAGCGCTTTTGCCCGACATAACGCGTATGCAAATAGCGCTCCAAGGTTTCGGCAGCCGTTAAGCGATCAAGCACAAAATGTTTTTCTTCTTTGCTTAAATTTGGCTGGGATTGAATCGCTTCAAACTTAGCCTGAATCCAACGCTTTTGCTCGGTGGAGCTGATGTACATATACTCCACACCAACGTCGCCGCAATAGGTACGCTTAACGGCTTTGATAATCTCAGACAGGGTAGCTTTATCCGCGCTGCCGTTGATTTTCCCTTGCCAAGAACCAATGCCAAATTCAAGGTTTAAATCTGCGTCAGTCAGACCATAAAAACTAAGCTCTAATTCCGGCACCGGCAGCTTATCCATCCGCTTGAGCGGATCAAGATTAGAATGCCGCGCACCCAACACACGATGCGCGCGTATGTACTGCAGCACGCGGAATGATTTCTTCGTGTCACCAGAATCACTACCGCCCACGTTCACGTAAGCAATGCGCGCTGAACCTTGCTTTGCCTGCGCCTCAAACGCCGCAATAACCAAGCTATGCGCCACGTCCTTCGCGGCATTGCCCGCTACATTTGGCAGCGCTTCAAACTGCGTGCGCCACGCTTCAGGCACGGAAGTGGCATCAGCCAAAAACTGCTCATACAATTCTTCAATGTAGGGCGCATTCGCACCGTTGAACAAAGATGATTCTTGATATTCACGCATCATTTTTAAGTTTCCTCCGAGCTACACAGGGCTCGTATTTAAAAGGCTCGTATATTTTGGCTGTAGATATTGTTTTACTAATTTATTATGCTGTGGCACGCTTTTTAGCGCTTCTTTTTACAGCGGTCGGTGTTACTAGTGCCTGCGTGTGCGCGGTGAAAGTGATTAAACTGGCAAGCGCCTCATTCACGGCTTCGGATGTACTAAAAACCTTTTGAATCTCTGGCCGCAAAACAATTACATTGCTCCCCTGCTTAATGAGATTAAAATATTTTCCACGCACAGCCGACGCAAGTTGTTCCGATGAAAACTCAATCTCTGGAATAGCTTGTTCATCTTTTTCTATAGAAGTTTTTTTCATTTTCCGTCGCCTTTCTCGCGCTAATTATGCGCACACCGTTTCGACGCTCAGTATGCACCACAACCAAAATTCTTTGCTTACTCGAATAGCCAAATGGTCGACTTCGATCTTCATCTTCCCAATGATCTGTATCCGCTACTGTTACTGCAAACTCATCAACAAACACACTCACTGCTTCGTCGAATGTGACACCGTGCTTTTCGATATTAGTTTTAGCTTTTGCGGTGTCCCATTCAAAATTAAACATGACACCTCAAGTTTACCTAGCTGAAGACACCCAAAAATAGAGCATCTTCAGGCATTCTATTTGCTACCGCGCAATATCCCGACGCACCGAGCCCGCATACAACTGACGCGGACGACCAATTTTGTATTCTGGATCGGCAATCATTTCGTTTAGTTGGGCAATCCAGCCGACGGTTCTGGCAAGTGCAAAAATAGCAGTAAACAACGGCACTGGAATGCCGAGCGCTTTTTGCACAATGCCAGAATAAAAATCGACGTTTGGATAAAGTTTGCGCGAAATGAAGTAATCATCTTCTAGCGCAATTTTCTCTAGAGACATTGCGATTTTAAATAGCGGATCGTTTTGCAAGCCAAGCTCGTTGAGCACTTCATGACAGGTTTCGCGCATCAAGGTGGCACGTGGATCATGGTTTTTATATACCCGATGGCCGAAGCCCATCAACCGTACGTTTGAGCTTTTATCTTTAACCTGCGTGATGAAGTCGCCGATTTTAGCTTCGCCGCCATTCCGTTGAATGTCGTACAGCATATTTAGCGCCGCTTCGTTCGCCCCGCCGTGGGCGGGCCCCCACAGGCACGCTACACCCGCCGCGATGGCCGCAAACGGGTTGGTGCCCGAGCTTGCGCACATACGCACGGTGGAGGTTGAGGCATTTTGCTCGTGGTCGGCATGGAGAATAAAAATACGGTCAAGCGCACGTACCAACACGTCGTTTACTTTATATTCTTCGCACGGATTGCTGAACATCATGCGCATAAAGTTTTGGGTGTAGGACAAATCATTTTTTGGGTAAATATAGGGCTGGCCCACCGTATATTTGTAAGCCATGGACACCAAAGTAGGCATTTTTGCGATTAAACGAATAGCGGAAATTTCCCGCTGGGACGCATCGTGCAAGTTGATGGAATCTGGATAAAACGCTGACAATGCGCCAACCATGCCCGTCATCACTGCCATTGGGTGGGCGTCGCGACGAAAGCCACGCATAAAAAACTGCATTTGTTCGTTGACCATGGTGTGCATGGTGACTTTGTTATTAAATTCAGCTTTTTGCGCTGGGTCTGGTAGCTCGCCCTTCAACAGCAGATAGCAGACTTCCAAAAAATCGCATTTATTAGCGAGTTGCTCAATCGGATAACCACGATAAAGCAGTTCGCCTTTGTCACCATCAATGTAGGTGATTGACGAATTGCACGATGCCGTAGACAAAAACCCAGGGTCGTAGGTAAACATGCCGGTCTGGCCGTAGAGCTTGCGAATGTCAATTACGTCAGGACCTATAGAGCCGCCATATACGGGCATCTCGATGGATTTTCCTTCACCGTACGTTAGGGTGGCCTTGCCTTTTTCATTCATCGCGCTCATTGCATTCTCCCGGTTAAATTTGTTTTTTCCACACTTTAAAATTCACTGTTGCTGCGCATTTTTTTGGGTCTTTTAAACAACTGAAGCGTAGCTGTTTAGCTTTCCCGCTGAGGCTGCCACTATTCTATCTGCAATCGGCTGAAGTGACACCGTACTACATTTTTTTCGCCCCATTAACACTTCTAATAGCTCGTTGTCACCGAAGGACAACAGGGCATCTAGTTGCTTCAATTCATCACCGTTGAGCGACATCAATTCCAGATCAAAAAAACGCTTCAGTAAAATATCATTTTCAAGCAATCCGCGTCGCGCGTGCCAGCGAATACGGTCGTAAATTCGGTCATCCATTTTTAGCTTTCAGCTTTTTGTTTTAACGCTGCATTGCGTTGCGCAGCATTCAATTCGCGCACGCGCTTCAATTCTGCATCGCGAACCCACATACGCTCGATTGACGCCACTTTTTCTTCCCACGTAAGCGATTGTGCGTGGGTACGATAGGCGGCTTTGGCGGCCACCACGTATTCCAATGCAGCATCAAACTTAACGGTATCGGTTGACATATTGCCCCCAGCGCTCTTCAAGATGATATTTGTGTACCAGTTTTTTCAATACTGCAACGTCCACCACACCCGCTTCAAGCAGTGCATTCACACGCTGATAGTCTTTTGCTCTACCTGTTTGCAACGCGATCGCGCACAGATATTCTGCCGCAATAACTGGAACCGATACATCATGAAATCGTTGCTCGATGGCTGCCGATAGGGCTTCTTCAACCAGCGGCGTATATGCTGGTAGTATCTGCACCGGCCATCCGTGCAGCACCACATGTTCGTTTTTTACTGCTCCACCGAGGGCAACTAGGCGCTCGTAAAGTGGCGTTAACACGAGCAAACCCGACGGTGCAACTTGTAGGAACGCAAAAATATCTAAATCTTCAGTCGCAACCGCTTCAACATAAAAACTAGCTGCTACCGCACCACCGATTGCAAACTGTGGAATCGTGCCCTCTGCACGCAATCGCAACAAAATTTCTAAGGTGCTTTTCATGTCGTTTTATTGCACAGCCTTCAAAAATTACCGAAAAACACATTACAAATATGCCTGAAGACGCCCAGATTTAGGGCATCTTCAGGCATCGGTTTAAATCGCCCGCTTCACTAACATCTCTTTAATCTTACCAATTGCCAACGACGGATTCAGCCCTTTTGGACATACATCCACGCAGTTCATGATCGTGTGACAGCGGAATAATCGATATGGATCTTCTAAATTATCCAAGCGCTCGTTCGTTGCATGGTCGCGCGTATCGGCAATAAAGCGGTAAGCCGCCAACAAACCCGCAGGACCCACAAATTTATCTGGGTTCCACCAAAACGACGGGCAGCTAGTGGAGCAACACGCGCACAAAATACATTCGTACAAGCCATCTAATTCCAAACGCTCAGTCGGGCTTTGCAGGCGTTCTTTTTCTGGCGGCGGTTCGTTGTTTTGCACGAACGGTTTGATGGAGTGGTATTGCTTAAAAAACTGCGTCATATCGACGATGAGATCGCGAATAATCGGCAAACCGGGTAGCGGTTTTAGCTCTACCGGTTCTTTTAAGTCCGCAATTTTTGTAATGCACGCCAAGCCATTTTTGCCATTGATATTCATGGCGTCCGATCCGCACACACCTTCGCGGCATGACTTGCGCAATGCCAAGGTGTCGTCGATATTTTTGATGCGAATCAAGGCGTCTAACAACATGCGGTCGCTGGGTTCTAACGCCACATCGTATTCTTTGTAATACGGCTTGGCATCGGTATCAGGGTCGTAACGATAAATTTTAAATTTCATGATTCTGCCGCCTTAGTAGGTGCGAGCTTTAGGTGCAAAGCTCTCCACCGTTAATGGGTTTAAATTCACTGGTTTGTAGTCAAGCCGGTTGCCGTCTTTATACCAAAGCGTGTGCTTGAGCCATTCTTTGTCGTTGCGGCCAGCCACGTTTTCTTTGGTGTCGTGAAAATCCGCACGGTCGTGCGCGCCACGGGTTTCTTTGCGGGCTTCGGCAGAAATCATGGTGCTCAGGGCCACTTCGATTAAGTTATCGAGCTCCAGTGCTTCGATACGCGCGGTATTGAACACTTTGCTTTTGTCTTTAATCTGGGTGCGCTTAGCGCGTTCCGCAATTTCTTGCATTTGCTTCACGCCTTTTTCCAACATATCCGGAAAACGGAAAACGCCGCAATGCATTTGCATGGTTTGACGCATCGCATCGCCCACACCAGAAACGGATTCACCATCAGTTTGATTGTCCAAACGCGCAAGCCGATCAAGCGAAACCTGCCCCGCGTTGGCTGGCAACGGTAAATGGTTAGGGTTGGCTTTGATAAATTCAATCATCGAGTCGCCCGATGATTTACCCATCACCAACAAGTCAGTGAGCGAATTAGTACCCAACCGGTTGGCTCCGTGAATCGACGCGCAGCCGCACTCGCCTGCCGCATAAAAACCTTTTACCAAAGCGTTAGGGTTGCCGTCCTTCGGCACCACCACTTCGCCGCGATAATTGGTCGGAATACCGCCCATTTGATAGTGGCAGGTTGGCACAACTGGAATTGGGTCTTTGGTGCAATCCACATTCGCAAATTTATGGGCAATTTCTTGAATGCCGGGCAAGCGCTTGTTGATGACTTCCGGGCCTAAATGATCGAGCTTTAACAAAATATAATCTTTGTTAGGACCGGCACCGCGACCGTCTTTAATCTCAGTTGCCATCGCGCGCGATACGACGTCGCGCGATGCTAAATCTTTCATCGTAGGCGCATAACGCTCCATGAAACGCTCGCCCTGCCCGTT
>JAYUOW010000069.1:0-17566 GCA_043760555.1 Betaproteobacteria bacterium | reverse complement strand
AAAATATGGAACTTAACTCATCAACGATAGGCTCAATCGTATCTTGGCCGTGGCTCGTTGGAGCACTTTTAGCTTCACTAATGATTTAGAAATGGAATAACTGCTGGGTGACTGAGCACATATTTCAATAACAGCTGTGCCCACGACGTCGCACCAATATCCTTGGCGATAGCGGGCAGTGGTTTGTCGCGCAAGCGGCGCAATAGTTCGCCGCCTGCGAAAGGTCGGTTGATGATTACGGCGATGCCGCGCTTGGCTGCGAGCGGTAGCAGGCGCTTCGCAGCGCCCTGTTCAGCCACCGAATAGTTGATTTGTAAAAAATCAATTGCGCCCAATTTTTGCTTTTCGATCAGCGCCGCTACTTCGTCGTATGCGCCTTCGGTGTAATGGGTGACGCCTACGTAACGAATACGGCCTTCGCGCTTCCATGCGGCGAGTGTGGTTAGGTGGGTGTCGACATCAACTAAATTGTGCACCTGCATCAGGTCGAGCGGTTTGCCGGTCGGGGTGCTTAGCTTTTCGATTGAGGCGCGCATTTGTGCGATGCCCGCCGCTTCGCCGCGCGTCCACACTTTAGTGGCGACAAACATGCTTTCGCGTGCGCCCACTGCGCGCATTAGCTCACCCGCGACCTCTTCCGAGCGTCCGTACATGGGCGACGAATCAATCACCCGCCCGCCAAGCGCTACGAATTCGCGCAACACCTCCACCAGTGGCGCTCTATCGCTTGCCGCCGCGCCGACATCAAAGGTCTGCCACGTGCCGAGGCCGATCGCGGGTATGCGCTCCCCGCTTGATGGAATGGCGCGTTTCAAAACGGCTTGTTGTGCGACTGGTGGTTCAGCCGCTTTACCTGCAGGTTGCGCGAGACCGATCCCGGGCTGTAACAGCATCGCACCTAGGGCAGGCAGGGCTGCGAGAGATTGTCTACGGTTCATTGGGCACCCCTAAAATTTGCGAATCGAATATGAAAGAGTCGTAGCGGCTTCTTAGGGCACCTCTATAAATCCACTTTTCGTTGCTATGCGTTGTTGCTCACAAAAAATTTTTCCTTACATATCAAGCATAGGCGTCGCCAAAATTTTGTCTTCGCGCCTATCCTAGCTTAGAAAATTGAATTTATAGAGGTGCCCTTATTCAAAGCCTACGATGGGTGGCGGCACGACATGCCGCTTTATCTAGCGTCAGAACTGCCTCACAGCCTAGCGCCTGCATTTGGGCACCAATCAGATGGTCAGCCCAATCCCCACCATGTTTTTCCCACGCTCTGAAGGCAGAAAGCACAACGGGCAGCTCCTCAAACCGAAGCCCTGCGAAGCTAAGCAGGCTGCGGAAAGTTTGCTGGCACTGCTGCACGTTGTAACCATACAAGCGCTGCAGCACCCAGATAAGCTCACACAACACGACGTGGCCGACCATGCACTCGCGTTCGGCAGCTAACTCAGCGTCCAACGCGTTTTGAACGCGCTGCGCCGCTTTAGGGTCATCATTGGTGAGCAGCCGCACCAGAATATTCGTATCCAGCGCCAACATATTACGACTTGCCGCGCCTAGCAGGCGCAATGCGTGCCGCCGCAGCGTCTTGCACGGCTTGGTTCATTTCTTCAACGCTGTAAGCCCGCGCAGGCTTAGGCAGTATGCCGCGCAGGGTGGCGAAAGAAGCGTGGATAGCACGGCTGGCTTTTGCCACAGTGATGCTGCCATCTAGCTGCGGGGTGAAGTCAACTTTATCGCCAGGCTCAAGCTGCAATAACTCTCGGATACCCTTTGGCAAGGTGATTTGGGCTTTACTCGTTACAGTAGCAATCATGGAATTTCCTTACGAAATGGTAAGGCAGCTTAGCGGAAGTTGCAGCGCGGTGTCAAGCAAACGAACAGTTATGCCTGCTTTTTTAAACTAACGCCGACGCAAAGTAGATCGGCCGTAACCGGTTTAATCATCGCATTCAAAAACCGTATCGGTATTCATGCGCACTCCACGCAAGGCGCGCGTGTTGTTGTAAGTCTCGCGCAACGCCTCGACAGCATAGCAAAGTAGCAGCGATCGACGCGGGGCACCGGATAGATTGCGGGTGGCGCAGTGCAGCAAGGTTGAGCCGAATAACAAAATATCGCCCGCGTCGCCGCGCAACACCGTTGCCTGCGAATGATCGACACCTGATGGCGCCGCCAACCCCTCGCCGCGATGCGTGCCGGGCACCACGCAGGTCGCGCCGTTTTCAGGCCCGAACGGATCAAGGAAGACCAACGCGGAAACTGTATCAATCTCGGGTGACTCTGCGCCGTCGCGATACAATAACTGCGCGCCGCCGTTAGGACGCGGCTCGCGTCCTTCTACTTGCGTGAGCACAAACGCGGTTTGCAAAATGTGGTGCGTAGCCGCCAGCAATAGCGGTAACTGGCAAACTTGCTGCACCGTGGGATCAAGGTCAAGTAAAGAATGCCGCCAATCAAAACCTCGCGAAACTGGCCATTTGTCCGATGCCAATTCACCACTCTCGAATGCAGCGCGCAGCGGCGCAATCCAATCCGGCGGAATCGCGCCACGCAAGAATAGGTAGCCATCGCGGTCGAGATGGCTCGCATTTTCAGCGTCGAGCAGATTGACTTTCTTATGCGGCACTGAAGTCATCACACAGCAATTTCCTGTCAATAATTCGGAGCGCTAGCAACGCAAATACCTTAAACGCTAATCACCCAATTGCCGCAGCGACGCCTTGAATGCTGCGTATTGCGCTTTGTATTGCTGCAAGGTGGCATCTGACTTATATTTCATGCCAATTACCCAATGGATGCTGGCGTCTGTGGCTAAAAAATCTTGGTAAATACGGGTGTAGCTTTTATCAATGGCGGCGATGGTTATCCATGTGTATTTACCTTCAACGCCGCTGCTTTTGCCTTTATCGGCTTTGCGTGAAACTTCTACTTCCTTTGCAGTATCAAGCGCGATGCCGGGTGCATCGCCACCCCATTGTGGCGAGAAGATATAGAACGCCATCGCGCCATCGGGCGAAGTGAAGGTAGCGGCGCTGGCTTGTTTCGCTACTTTGGCGTCCAGCGGGCGGGCCGTAAAATCTTTGGGGTGTTTGACTTCAAAATAGCTGCCGCGAAAGGTGGTGATTTCTACGTTGCTCGGTTTGGCCGACGATGCTGCTTTGGGTGCACTAGCTGCCGCTGCGGGCGCGTTTTGCGCATAGGTGCTGGAGGCCACGAATGGGTTGAGTAGCAGCAAGCCTGAAGCGGTGATAGCTACGGCGTGTATGGAAAATATTGAGTGTAGTTTTATGAGCATAGTAGTCCTTGAGGGTTGAAGTTGGGGTTTATTTTAAGCCGCTCAATAGCGCTGCAAATTCCGCTTGTTTGTCGGCTAGCGCGATAATAATTTCTAGTTTTAGCTTGGCATCGCGCGCGTCGGTGATACTAATTTTTAGCGATTCAGCATTGTCGCCCAAGGCCGTCAAAATTGTTTTTGATCGGCTTTTGGCATCGCGGCTTTTATCAGCAAAGCCAAACACAAACGCGCCTTCAGCAGACGAAGAACCACTGGGCACAAGCTTGAAGGTGCTTGCGGGCTTGCCGCTACGCGTAATAGTGAGCAACATTTTTTCGCCAGGGTTTGCATCTGGCCCTTCGAATGCTTCAAAATCAAAAGGCCTGAGCTTATTGATTTCGGTGAATTCAATATCAACACCCAAAGTGCTGTGCACGCCACCTTTACTGGGTGACGGATCGCTGTAAAAACGTAGGCTAACGGGGGTGGATTTACCACCGAAAGTTGCAGTGGTAACTAGACTAAGTATGCGGGTGTTTTGCTCGCGCTTTGACTCCCATTTTGGTGCGACGGGCGCTGCGTGCGCGGTGTCGCCAACGCCGCTAAAAAACATGGCGCTTGCTAAAATCAAAGTTGGAATTTTTAAGAACGGCATAGTTTGTGCACCCTTCATTTTGCGATTATTGAAGCGCTTATCTTAGCGCATTTTTAAGCGTTTTGTCGCGTTACTAAAATGCGCTGCCAGTATAAAATTAGGGCAAAATATTATGGTATAAACAGCCTGAAGACGCCCAAATATAGTGCGTCTTAAGGAAATTAAATTGCACAATATACATCGCATTCAGTCCAACCCGCAAGCACTAGCTGCCGTGTGCAGCGCAGCGACTATTTTCGGCGTGGATGGACGGGCAGATAGCTTATCGTGGGCTGTCTGGCGTGGCGGTGAGCGTGGCTGCAGCCCACCAGCGGCGTGATGTTGCTATCAAACCGCGAAGTAAAAGGCCCTGGCACCGACCGCGCCGTGGTGTTTCAAAACCACTCGCTATTACCGTGGCTAAGCTGTGTGGATAACGTGCATTTAGCAGTCGAGCGCGTGTTTGGTGCAACAGAAACCAAAGCGCAACTAAAAGACCGCGCGCACGCCGCCACCAAACTAGCAGGCCTCACCCACGCCGCACAAAAGCATCCCAATGAAATTTCCGGCGGCATGAAGCAACGCGTAGGCATCGCAAGGGCAATCGCCATGTAACCCAAAGTGCTGCTGTCAGACGAGCCCTTCGGCGCACTAGATGCCCTCACGCGCGCCAAGCTGCAGGATGAGCTAATGGGCATCGTTGCTGATTTAAAAAGCACGGTGGTGATGGTAACGCACGACGTGGATGAGGCCGTGCTGCTATTCGACCGCATCGTGATGATGACCAATGATCCTGCAGCAACGATAGGCAAAAACGTAAGCGTGCCGCTAGCGCGTCCGCGCGATAGATTAAAGCTACTGGCTGATGCGACGTATTCGGATTGTCGTCGGCAGGTGTTGGAGTTTTTATATCAGAAGCAGGTTCGGGCGGCGGCTTATATTTTTGGATGCTTGTAGATGCCCTATTTTAGGGCATTTACAGGCTATATATTCGTTGTCGCTACACTAGTCCTACAACTTAACGAGCATTTTCTTCATAAAAAATCGCGAGTAGCCTTTAGGATAGTTTGGAAGTTCACCAAAGCATTCGTAACCAATGCGCTCATAAAACCCACGCGCTTGAAACTCAAACGTATCGAGCCACGCGCCGTGGCAACCGCGACGAATTGCTTCCTGTTCTGCAAGCTGCATCATCTCACTACCTACGCCTTGCCCGCGAAGGCTCGCAGGAACAACTAGCAACTGCGTGAAGAGCCATTCATATCCCGTGTGCCCCCACAGACCACCGATCACCTCGTTGGCTTCGTCTTTTAGCAAAATCACGACGGGTCGGTTCTCGCTTGGGCCTGCTTGACTGATGTTGTATGCAATCAGCGGCGTGACGATTGCTTTACGCAATTCCTCATCTGCAACGTCGGTGATTGAAAGGATGTAGTTCATTATGCTGTGCTCTGGATTGGTACCAACTCGAGCATTTTCGGCGTCAATTTTTTGATCGTCATATTTATTTTTCTGTTGAGTAATTTCGAATTTAATAGTGTCTGAAGATACCCTGTAATAGGGCGTTTACAGCCATTATAAGAGATAGATTACCGCGACAAAAAATCACGCACCGCAGGGCTAATTAAATCGGCAGCGCACACGGGAATGTTGTGGCCGCAGTTTGGTAATTCATGCAGCTTAATTTCGCCGATCTTTGCAAAATCACGCGCAGGCGTGGGGGTGACGATAACGTCTTTGGTGCCGATAACAATGAGCAACTTTTTATCGGTTTTTTTAGCTGCCGCAGCTAAATCGCCCGCTGTAGATTTAGCCACATCGTGGCCGATCATTGCCTGCATTTGCAGTATACGATCGTAGGCGCGCGCTTCAGTCATGGTGCTTTTCTTGAAAGTCTCTCGCGTTTTTTCAAGTTGCTCGCGCGGTGCGCGCGTGGCTTGATAATCTGCACCCAGCATTAAAAATCGCATTGCATCTAGCGTCGCCATTGGCTGCTGGCATTTGCAGTCAATCATGGCTTGGAGCAGCTGAATGTGGGTTTCCCAAAACACTACATCGAAGGTAGCCAACTGCGGTGAGCCTGCAATAGCAACAAATTTGTCCGCCATCGCGGTTTCAGATACCGACCATTCAAACGCCTGCATCGCGCCCATCGACACGCCAACCACCGCATGCAATTTGGTGATGTTGAACTGCTTTTGAATAAACTGCTTTTGCAGCCGCACCATGTCCTTCAACGACACCGCCGGAAACGCCTTGCCGCTTTGCGACGCGCTATTGGAAGGCGACGACGACACGCCGTTGCCAAAGCTATCCACCAAAATTACGAAGTATTTTTGCGGATCAATCAAGCTGTCCGCACCGATGTATTTCAGAATATCGCTGGCACGACCACCATACCAAGTAGGGAACAAAATCGCGTTGCTACGCGCTGCGTTTAAGGTACCTACTGTGATGTAGCCGATGCGACAATCTGTAATTACCGCGCCGTTTTCCAGCGGGCAGGATTCCATCGCGGCAAATTGTTGCTCTTGTGCGTGGGCTGAGAACGGCAGTAGCAACAGTAAACTGAGTAGTAAAAAACGCATGATTACTCTCCAAAATTGAATGTATAGCAGATTATACTATGTGCTGGAGATGCCATAAAATAGGGCATCTCCAGCATACCGTAATAGCAAGATTTAGCCGCACAAAACACCTAGCGTCCGGCCAAACCCCTTACTTCGCAAACACAATCTCTGCAATACTTTTCTCAATATTCTGAACGCGCGCAGAAGCTGCATTGGTAAGCACAATGATGGTGATGCCGCTTTTCGGATAGCGCGAAAATATGGTGCGAAAACCGGCTAACGATCCGCCATGCCAAACCTGTGGCTGGTCGTTGAATGTGGAGAGCGCCCAGCCTAAGCCGTACGCTGTTGCCGGCGTGCCCGCATACTTTGCAGCACTTCCATCATTTAAGATGGCAGGCTGTGTGAGGCGCGCAAGTGAGTCAGCATTTAAAATCCGCTGCGCAAAAATGGCCTGTTCCCACTTTACTAAATCATTGATTGTTGAGGCGAACGCGCCACTTGGCCGTAACGCCAGATACTCACGTTCTACCGCATACACGCCATCTTTGGACGAGTAAGAAGCGACGCGATTCGGTATCACTGCGGATGTTGACGCTGTGCGCGTGGCTGTCATGGCAGCGGGCGCAAAAACTTGTTTTGCCATAAAGTCTGGCCACGGCTGGCCACTAACGCGCGTGATGACTTCGGCCAACGTGAAGTAGCAGATATTGCAATATTGCAACTTGGTATTGGTGGCAAAATCAAGCGGGGTCGTGAATGTGGCTTTGATGAGATCAATATCCAGCTGCTGCTTATTGCCGTCAAACGCGGGCGATTCGCGCACGATACCTGACGTATGTTGCATTAGGTGCTTAAGCGTAATCTCACTCCACGCTTTTGGCGTATCCGCTATATGCTTAGACACGGGATCATCAATACTTAACTTGCCCTGCTGCGCCAATAGCACGATGCCCATTGCTATCATTGGTTTGCTGACGGAAGCGATAAGAAAAACTGAATCCGTAGTCACTGGAATATCGTGCTCTAAATTGGCGCGGCCAAACCCTTTGGCATAAATGGCTTTGCCGTTATGCACAATTGCCATGCCCACACCGGGAATCGACTGCTCGCGCATATGCGCGGCCATGGTTTTTTCAATCGCTGCGGTGTCGATTTTCGGGGCGATATTTGTGGTGAATGGGCGTGCTATTACAGGCTGAAATGCGGTAGCAAAGCAAGCAAATATAATGGTAGTGGTGGAACTTAAAATTGATCGCATTTTTGTACTCCTTTTTTCATTGAGCAGTGTGCGCGTTTTCGCCGCGTTGTTGCCATGCTATCAAGTATGCGCAAATTGCGCTGCGTTTGCAGAATTAATTCGTTGACGTCCTCGCAAAAACTTAATTCTGTACGTTAGGTTTTTTCGCCAATGGAGCCAGTACAAAAACCTCGGAAGATCACGCGGTAGTTCTCATTATTCGGGTAGGGAAAATCCAATCTCGTTAGACTAGAGTATTGCGTATGGGTAAGACGCGCGGACGACCACCGATAGAGGATCAATTGACACCAGCAGAATGGCAGGTAGTCAATGCGCTCCGCCATGGGTTGAGCAACCCAGCAATTGCGAAGCGCCTGGCAGTGAGTTTGGACGCCGTGAAGTATCACGTCAGCAATGCGATGCAAAAGCTTGGTTTGGTGCGCCGCGAGCAACTACGACTTTGGACAGGCGTAGCGCAACACAGCGCGCTCGCAAGAAACGCGAACGAAGCACCTACATCACCAGACAACGACCGGAACCCCTTCATGACAAAAGCCATAAGTAGTGAGCCCTCGATAGCGCAATGTGATGCGCCGCATTTAGGCGCAATCGCGCAAATCGCGCGTGTCGTTTCAGATATAGACGCGGCGCGGCGCTGGTATAGCGAGGTGGCTGGGCTTACCCACATTTATTCTTTCGGGAAAATGGCGTTTTTTGATTGCGCTGGTTTGCGTTTGATGCTGACCGAAGCTGAGTCCGATACTAAAAAATCAAAGCGAACTCAGGCAAGCTCGTACAGTGAATCAATTCTTTATTTTCGCGTGGTCAATATTCACGATTCGCAAAACGCTTTGATTGCGCGGGGTGCCGTGTTCGTGAACGCGCCGCATCTCGTCCATCGACACAACGACGGCACCGAAGAATGGATGGCGTTTTTCCATGACAACGAATCGCGGCCGTTAGCGTTGGTGGCGCAGGTTAAACCAGCAATGGCCACGACCTGAGCATGACTACATTACCTTCAAGCTGAAGCAGTCTATGCTTCTCGCCGATTCGCGCAGATTTTCCCCGCGCGGATAATGGCGAGCTGCAGCGCCCCCCCTTCCCCCGCAACTTCCACATGAGCCGATCAGACGGTTGTATTCGCTTTTTTTCCACGCGCAAGCTCTTCGCGCAATACGGTTTTTAGCTCGGTGAATGCGCTCTGCATTTGCGCTTTTTCTTCGGGGTTTCGCGCGAACGCCTCGACGGTTCCGGCGGTAATGCGCCGCGTCAGTTGGTCTAAGGCATGCATCTGCGGACGGCTCAGCACAAGCGTTAGCGTGGCGTCGGTAGGCGACGCGATTCTGCTTGGAGCAGGTGGGATCACGCTATCGGCGGCGTCATCTGCAATCGAATCATTGCCTATAAAAGCTTGAACCGCGTCTTTTAAATTTGTCCCGAACGACCACGTGTTCGGCCACGCGTGCAGGCGCGCGGTGGGAAACAGGCGCATAAATTCAGTCAGCCGTTCTTCGGGTATTGCAGCGTAGGTTTTTCTGATTTTCATTTGCATAAGTTTTAGTTCCAATCAAAATCACACGGTAGCTGGAGGAAAGTATAACCTATCTATTTTCACATACTTATCATTAAAAAACGATGACTGGTGAATGCCGGAGACGCCCTAAAATCGGGCATCTTCAGCATATCACTTAACACGTTATCTAAGCTTAAAATCTTTATAACTGGTTAATCAGATCAGCCGGACGAAGGGCAATTTGCGCTTGGAACACCTGCATGCCACAGCCACCTACTTAACCTCGATACTACATGCTATTAGGCGTCGCGATTACGCAGGCTATCGAGCGCGCGTTCTGTTTTGGTCGCTGGCAGTTCCCGAATAAATCTACCTACAACTCCAAAGCAGTGGCAGCAATATCGCGACGTAAAAATTTTGCTTTACCCGTGCGGCGCGGGGTGGTTATAAACAGGTTGCGGGATGCGTCTGAGACCGCGCTACAACCAATGATAACACCGATAATTGCCGATAATTGAGTGAAATACACATTCTAACTTGTTGTTTTATAAGGAAATCTACGAAAGTGCTGGCTGTCTAACTATTTTGTCTCCGAAACTGGGCGGGATCTCGGCGGGGTTCAGCAACCCCAGAAAGTCCGCTAGACGACCAGCCCTACCAGCGTCGTTTTTGGTTTGTTTGACCGTCCCTAAAGGTAGGTATAAATTTGAAGGAAATGCGTTTCCCACTTCCCTGAAGATCCTCGAATGTCAGAAGTCAAGTTACGTCCTAAAGGGCAAATCGCCATTCCGGCTCATGTGCTCCGCGCCGCCAAGTTGCCAACTGATGCAGCCATGCACATTGACTACATCAATGGCGTAATCACCCTAACACCAATCCAGCTGACCTCGGACGGGGATGACATCATGCGCTACGCAGGATCGCTGGCATGTGGAGTGCTACATCTGAAGAAATGGAAAAGTACATCGCTATCGAACGGTCGTCATGCGCGCGTTAGAGCAGCTGCTAAATCGCATGACTGGTAAACGCGTTTATTTCGATTCAAATTTCTTTATCTATTTTTGAGAACACCACGAACCGCAGTTCAGTGCCGTCCTACCGTTGATTCAAGCGTGTGACCAAGGACTGATTCAAGGTGTCACCTGCGATGCGGCAGTCGCCGGAGTCATGGTGTTGCCGTACCGTAATGCACACCCAATCGCCATCGCAAAAACCAAGATTTTTTTGCGCGCAAAAACTTCATTACGGTTGTGCAACATGATTCAGCGTGCTTCGATTCCGCCGCAGCCCTGCGTGCGAGCACAGGTATGAAGCTAGTCGACGCCCTACACTTCACGACCGCAATCGCCACTGACTGCCGGTTTCTGCTGACAAATGATCGCGCATTTAAAACGCATGGCGATATTGAGATTGTTAGTTTGGGTATGCTTAGCCGTGAGGCGGGAAAGTCGGTAGTTGTTTAGTCATAACATTCGACTTCATCTGCAGCATCTCATCGCCCCATCCTAGCGGTGTTCATACGCACTGTTTAGCCTCCGCAGTGGCCGACTACAACCAAAGATAATTTTGATGTGGCGTTAGCTAGTGTGATCAATGCTGAGACACTACTGCCTACACAATCTTCAGAAAAAGGGAAACACACGCTTTGGTTTGTAAGTTGGCTAATTTTAACTCGAATATCTTTACCCGCATATTCGCTAGAATCACAGGTTATTTTTTTATTGTGGATTCTATCGATACATTTGATCGACTCGCTTTTGGAGTGCTCAAGTAATAGCTCTTTCCCATCTACATTAAGCGCTGCAACTCGCTGTTGCTTATCGCCCTCGTACCTAGACCCCTCGAGCAAAATTGGATTACCATTTTGACGCTCGTAATTAATATGCGCATATTTTCCGTCATCGAAAAATTCCTTTACGAGCTTTGGTTCCTTAAACTTTGGCCTCCAAAAATTACAACCCCCGCGATCCGTAATTTCGCTGCTAGATGGATTCATCAGCATTTTAGAACCAGCGTGGACAACTGAACTCACCAAAATCGGCGTGAGAAGGAATGTGGTGGCGAAAGCTAAACAGTAATTTTTCATTTGTCACTTTCATTTGGAACTTTGCGATGCGTCGCTTTACCAATGCGTACTGCGGAATGATCAATCTTTCTTACACGGGTACGGTCCAATGCGGTTCACTTGCCGACACTGCGCCGCCGAATAAAAGTACCTGTGCAGCAATGAGCGCCAATAGCAAAGCCATATTGACGATCGCGAAAACCAATCCTCTCGGTCTGGCTTCGACTTGCGCAAGATTGCTATTTATGACTTGCGCTCCTTCCTAGTGACCGGCGATTTTTGCGCTGGTTTAAGCGCTTGGGCAACTTTTTTTGGTGGAGCCAAGAAGTTGCTGCCTGAAACTACTTTCTGTCCCGTTTGCTGCTCTAAATCATCTTTAGCGCGTTTAGCAACACGGCCACCTCGCACACCTGCTTTTGCGTTTGCTTGCAGGCCTTGCGCGGCGTGATTTTGCGCAATCTGCCTTGTCGACAGCTCTGCCAATGCTGTAAAAATCAACTCAGCCTCGCTCATATGGTCGCGCAAATTTTGGGTCTTTAGGCTTTTTAACGCCTTGTGTTCTTTGACGCTTACCCCAGTCCACTCTTGGTGAATAATATTGGTAAGCAAGGCAAATTCATCCGATTTTTCGACGCCGTGTGTTTGCCAATAGTCAGTGAGTTTGTTCCGAGTTTCCTGCCCCGTCATGCGCTGTTGTATCCACTTTTCGCTGCGCCCAAGTGCTTGCCAGTTTTCACGGGCGCGGTTTAGCCCCTGGGACGGGTCTGCAATTTCTTGCATGCGTTCGTAACCCACTTTGGCAAGCCATTGCTTGAAGGGCTCAGCTTTGGGCGAGGGAATGGATTGGATGAGACGCAGCACGGTTTGCACATCGGCTGCATCGGTGTCACGCATACGACCGTCTACTGCGGGCATTTTCAACCGTACGATTTTTTCGTACGGTTGCCCAGATTCCTTCTCCAGCTTGCGTCGCAGGTCGCTCCAGTACCGTTTGGGAATGGTGCTATCGGTCAACACCTGCACCACATCTATGACCGAAAAATACCATTTTTCTTCGTCAGCATTCCATTGCGAACGCACTTGAACAGATTCAAACATTGCTACCGGTTGTTCAGTTGTCATCGCTGGCACTCCCCAGTTTAGCGCTCAAAATTTGTGTTTTGTTCAAGCAATTTTGCAATCACTTAACGCAAACACATGCAATAAGTGAGCGCATTCACATCGCAAAAAAATAGCCTGTAGACGCCCTAAAACAGGCCATCTCCAGCCATTCATCCAACCCCTAACTAATCTTAAACTCACTAAAACTAGGTGCCCCAGATCTGCTCGGAGGTGGGGCGATTTGTTCTTGGGTTACTTGGATGCCGGAGTTGCCGATTAGTAGGGATAGGTTGGTGGACGAATCGGCGTTGGCGAGCCCTTCTTCTATGGTGATTTTGTTTTGTTTGATTAGGCGGAACAGGTCTTGTTCGAAGGTTTGCGAACCGGGTGTGAGAGAATTTTCCATCGCTTCTTTGATCTCGGTGATTTTGCCTTCTGAAATGAGCTCTGCAATGTTAGTGGTGTTCATCAGCACTTCGACTGCTGCGTTGCGGCCGCCTTCGGTGTTTTTAACTAGGCGTTGCGAGACGACGCATTTTAGGCTGACACCTAAGTCAGACAACAAAATGGCGCGTTGATCTAAGGGGAAGAAGTTGATGATGCGGTTTAGCGCATGGTAGCTGTTGTTGGCGTGTAGGGTGGCTAAACATAGGTGACCGGATAGCGAATACATCATGGCGCTTTTCATGGTTTCGATGTCGCGAATTTCGCCCACTAAAATTGCGTCTGGTGCTTGGCGCATGGCGTTGCGCATGGCTTCGTGAAAGCTGTGAGAATCAGAGCCAATTTCGCGTTGGTTAACGATGGATCGTTTGGACGTGAACACGTATTCGATTGGGTCTTCGAAGGTGAGGATGTGGCCAGCTTTCATGCTGTTGCGATAGTCGAGCATGGAAGCCAAGGTGGTTGATTTACCTGAGCCTGTGGCACCTACGACCAGAATTAAGCCGCGTTTTTCCATGACCACTTGGCTCAAAATTGCGGGCAAACTTAGCGAACGAATGTCAGGAATGGTGTTAGTGATGTAGCGGATTACCGCGGCTACGCCCCCTTTTTGCATCATCATGTTTACGCGAAAATTACCTACGCCGTCTAGCTGCACGGCAAAGTTTAACTCTAGGTCTTTTTCAAACTTTTCGATTTGGGGGGGGGTTAAAATTTCATAGCAAATTTTGCGCGTATCTTCGCGCGTCATAATTTGCGGCGCCACGGGGAGCATCAAGCCGTCTATTTTTATATGCATAGCAGCACCTGCAGATACAAAAATATCGGAAGCGCTTTTTTGCGCCATCAATTCAAACAAGCGGGTTAGTATGGCCATTTTGCTTCCTCTTGGTGGGCGTGACGGGTGAAGTTTTTAGCTACGGAGTAAATCGTTAATGCTGGTTTTGCTTCTGGTTTGCGCATCTACTTGCTTCACTATGATGGCAGCCGTTAAGCTGTATTTACCATCTGCAGAAGGCAGGCTGCCAGGCACGACCACGCTGTAGGGCGGCACGCTACCGTAGCGAACTTCGCCGGTTTCACGGTTATAAATTTTAGTGGATTGGCTAATAAATACGCCCATCGATAGCACCGAGCCTTCGCCGATCACTACGCCTTCTACCACTTCCGAACGCGCACCGATGAAGCAGTTATCTTCAATAATTGTTGGGTTGGCCTGCAAGGGTTCGAGCACGCCGCCGATGCCTACGCCGCCGCTTAAATGGACGTTTTTACCGATCTGCGCGCAGGAGCCTACGGTGGCCCAGGTGTCGACCATGGTAGCTTCGTCGACATACGCGCCGATATTGACATAGGAGGGCATCAACACGACGTTTTTTGCAATGTAGGCACCACGTCGCACGGTGGCAGGCGGCACAACTCTAAAGCCGCCATCGCGAAAATCTTGCTCAGAATAGTTAGCAAATTTAGTGGGCACTTTGTCGTAATAACGGGCGACGTTTATCATGCTGTTCATCGCACCTGAACCGGTGCTGGCGGCATCTTGCATGAGCACGTTGTCGTTTAAGCGGAAGGATAACAGCACCGCTTTTTTAAGCCACTGATGCGTAAACCAAGCGCCGTCAATTTTTTCGCAGACGCGCAATTTACCGCTGTCTAGGTGGTTGATGGCGGCGGTCACCGCAGCGCGCACATCGCCCTGCGTTTTGAAATTTAAATCAGCACGGGCTTCCCACGCAGCGTCGATTGTTGAAGCTAAAGTTGTGATATCCATTGGTTTCTATTTAAGGTTGGTTGAATCATTATAGAGCAGTTGCTATTTTTGCTTAGCGTTACTAGTCCGGTTACCGAAAAGTTGAGCAAAAAACCCGACTTGTGGAGAAGGTGTTGCGGTGACTGCCAGCTGCGCTTTTAGCGCCGCGTTTTCAGCTTCAAGCTGCAATAATCGTGCACGGTTTGCGTTTAGCTCACGATAGGCGGACGAATAGTCGTTGTACGCCCATTCCTCACTATCGGTGAAGCTTGAGAGCCGCACTTGGCGCGTTGCGGCGGCTAATACATCCGCATTTTTTGCGCACAGCACCACGTAATAAATGGGCGGCAAACTTTCTACCATGATTGCTGGTGCGGCTTGGCTTACGGTAATTGACTCTGCAGGCATGCCTGAAGATGCCAGTATTACGGGGGTTTCCACTGGTATAGGTTCTATTCTAGAAACAAATTGATTCTTTTGCCCAAGCCAAAATTGATGTGCGAAGTGCGGGGTCAATAAATCAGCAAATTCTTGTGCGTACATTTCGCGCACGTGGAAGGTGTTGTCAAAATGGCGCTTATCGGTGTATTCGGCTTTGTTGGGGGACGACATAATGAGCAAGCCATCGGGTCTTAACACGCGCGCTATTTCGGCCATAAATTGCAACTGGGCAGCGGCATCTACATGCTCGATGGTTTCAAAGCTCACCACAACATCTACGCTGTGATCAGCCATCGGCAATGCGGTGGCGCTGGCGCACACATAGGTGCAGTTGCGCACAGTCGCATACGTTGCGCGTGCGTGCTCTACCGCATCATGCGACACATCTACACCTGTGATCTGCGCGGCTTGGCTTGCCATCAGTGCCGTGCCATAACCTTCACCCGACGCGCAATCGAGTACCACCTTGCCCGCCACAAACGGCAACACGTAATGGTAGCGATGCCAATGCTCGCTCCACAATTCACCGCGCGCACTGGGTAAAAAACGCTCGCCGGTAAAGGTAAGCGGGCTTACTGCATAATCTTGACTGGTTTTTTCCACTGATTTTTTAAAGTTATTTTCAATACCAAATTATAAAGCCCGTAGCCAATGAATAGCGCAGCAGCACCAAGTTCTACCGCATCTTCCACATTTAAACCAATATTGGCGCTAGTTTTAGGCGCTACCTCATGGGGCATCTTGTGGTACCCCTTCCGCTTGATGCAACAAGCGGGTTTAGGCGCGCCGTTGGCTACCTTTACCGCCTATTTATTTGCAACCATTTTTGGCATGATATTACTGCGCAAACACTTAAACCAAGTGCGCGTGCACTGGCGCTGGTTGGCGCTAATTGGCTTGGCGGCGGGCATTACCAATGTGTCGTATTTGGTGGGCGTGATGCATGCGGAAGTAGTGCGGATTGTGTTGCTGTTTTATTTAGCACCGCTGTGGACTGTGCCGCTGGCGCATTTTATTTTGCATGAAAAATTGACTAAGCAAGGGGCTGCGGTGATGGTGTTGGCGCTGAGCGGCGCGGCAATTATGTTGTGGCGACCTGAAAGCGGATTTCCCGCGCCCGCAAATGTGTATGAATGGCTTGGGTTGCTGGCGGGATTTTTCTTTGCGCTGTGCAATGTACTGGTGAAGGCCGCCGTGCATGTGAGCGCCGAAATAAAATCGCTCGGCGGATCAGCGGGCGTGATGCTGGTGGCTTTACCAACTACGATTTTTTTAGGCCCGCCTGCGAGCACTTGGGTGAGCGGCGTTGCGCCGCATATGGGTTTGCTGTTGCTGTTGGGCGCGGTGTTGATTACAACGAGCTTCGCGTTTCAGTATGGGCTAACGCATTTGAGTGCGAACCGCGCGGCGGTGATATTGCTTTTTGAATTGATTGTGGCGGCTGTCGCAGCGCACTTTTTAGCGGGTGAACAGGCGCGGTTGCAGGAATGGATTGGTGGGGGATTTATTGTAATTGCGGGGTTGGTCACTACTTTTTGGACTAGGGAAGCGCGGACAGAATGACCCTCGTTTTTTCAGACCGCGCTTCGTAGAAAGAATCCCCCTCTCCCCAACCCCTCTCCCTCGGGGGGTGAGGGGCTCTTGAACGGTGGGGGTTTAAGTATTGCAGTTATTCTTTAGCTGTTATATGGGCTGGAGACGCCCTGTTTACGGGCATCTACAGCCTATCATTTTGCCTTAAACTTCGCCCTCGGATGCGCCACATCATAAACCTTGGCTAAGTGCTGAAAATCAAGATGCGTGTACACCTGCGTTGAGGTAATGCTGGCGTGGCCTAGCATTTCTTGTACGGCTCTTAAATCACCGGACGATTGCAGTACGTGGCTGGCGAAGCTGTGGCGGAGCATGTGGGGGTGGACATCTTGGCTGATGCCTTTTTCTGTGGCCCATTTTTTGATGGTGCGCTGGACTAGGCGCGGATAGACGCGTTGGCCTGTGGGTGTGATAAATGCGGCGTTGACATCTTCGATACTATGCGCATTTAAATACGATGGCCGCACGGAAAGCCACGCGTTTAGGGCTTCTACGGCTTTTGCGCCGATGGGAATGATGCGGGTTTTGTTGCCTTTGCCGGTGACGCGCACAAGCGCATTGCCCACATCAATTTCAGCGCAATTTAAATCGGTAAGTTCGGACACCCGCAAACCGCTGGAATACAGCAGCTCAAACATAGCGTGATCGCGAAGACGGGTGATATTCGAGTCGTTAGCTTCTGGCGCGCCTTCGTGCACGAGGGCGACGGCCTCATCCGGCGAAAGGGCTTTGGGCAGGGTTTTAGCGGCCTTGGGGGGCTTTAAACCGGCGGTTGGGTTGGTGGTGGCAGCCCCTTGGGTGATGGCGTAGGCAAAGTAGCCACGCCATGCTGATAGCAGCCTAGCAATTGACCGTGGCGACAGCCCTTTGCTGTGTAAGCTTGCCAAGGCGCGTTTTATATCTTGCGCGGTGAGTGCGGTTAGCTGTTTTTGCGGCAG
>JAYUOW010000068.1:0-2072 GCA_043760555.1 Betaproteobacteria bacterium | reverse complement strand
GCACCGGCAATTACCACCCCCGCACCGCTCGTATGTATACTGATTTTGGCCTTATAACCTGCCAAGACGACATTTGCGCCGACGTCAACGATGTGTTTGCTCAACTCACCGGTTTAGGGCGCGCCAGCAAGCTTAATCACCTGTGGCAAAGCCCGTTTACCATGCATGATCACGTCATGAACGCGATTCGCGCGGAGACCAAAAACGCCCAAGCAGGCCAACCCGCGCAGATCATCGCTAAAATGAATTCGCTGTTAGAGCCCGACGTAATTCGCGCGCTGTATGCCGCGTCGCAAGCGGGCGTGAAAATTGATTTGATTGTGCGCGGCGTGTGTGCGTTGCGGCCAGGTGTGAAAGGCTTGAGTGACAACATTAAAGTGCGCTCAGTCATCGGTCGTTTTTTAGAACACACCCGTATTTTGTACTTCAAAAGCGGCGGTGCAGATTTGGTCTACATATCAAGCGCCGATTGGATGGACAGAAACTTCTTCCGCCGCATAGAAATCGCCACACCAATCTTGTCGCCCAAGCTTAAAAAGCGGGTGATTAACGAAGGCTTGTTGCCCTATTTAAGCGACAACACCAACGCATGGGAAATGGACGGCGACGGTAATTACACGCGAACCAAATTATCACCAAGAAGCAAAACCGTGCGACGCAATGCGCAGGCGGATTTGTTAGCGGCGTTGGGCGGGGTGGGTTAATTTTGGTGAATGCCCGATGGCTTCGTGGCCCGGTTCCGTAGTTGCACATGTATTTTGCCCATAAAAATGCCTGAAGACGCCCGAAAATAGGGCTTCTTCAGGCACTTTATTTGCGGCCAAAGTAGCTTAAATAAACCTATCGCAAACCCGACGACGTGCGTCGTGCCATGTCTTGAAACTGCTCGGCCGACACTACTAGCACGCCTGTATTGCGGCGATAATCAGCGGCGTATTTTGATTTTTCGATTAGGGATTTTTCCGCTACGTCAGTTGATACTGACGCACAGCCACCGGCTAAGGTGGCAACAAGTGCTGCGCCCAATAGTGCTGTAATTCGTTTTGTGTTCATGATTAACCTCGACTTTTTTAATTAAGAGTGTTCGAATTTATATCTAAACAATTACGGCCTTGTTAAACCTTCTTAAGCCTTATGAAAGCCTACCAAACCTTCCACCACGCGCTTTTTTCGGTTGCACTTTCCGACTTGTTTCCCGGAAAATTCTTTTGTAGTACGCGTCTATTATCTGCTGCTAAATCTTTCATGCCCATTTTTTCATAAGCCACTACGGTCACTTCCAATGCGCCTTCGAGCGCTGGAGCCTGGGGGTAGCGTTGTAAAATGTTTTGCGCGCGGTTTACGGCGGCTAGGTAGGCACCGCGTTCTAGGTAGTAGCGAGCCGCTGCAAGGTCGTGTTTGGCGAGGGAATTCACCAAGAAACCCATGCGGCTGCGTGAGTCATCCACATAGCGGCTTTCGGGAAAGCGGGTGACTAAATCTTTAAACACATCAAACGATTCGCGGAGGGCTTTTGGGTCGCGTTCGGCTTGGTCAAGGTTAAAAACTGAGCCTAAAATACCAAAATCTGGCTTAAAAAACGCCAAACCCTTCAAATACAACGCATAATCCACGTTTTGGTGGTTAGGGTGCAGTTTAATGAATTTGTCGCATGATGCGGCGGCCTGTGCGGTGTCACCGTCGCGATATTGGGCGTAAGCGATATCAAGTTGCGATTGCTGGGCGTATTTACCGAAGGGGTATTTCGCTTCCAATGCCTCGTATAATTTGATGGCCGCTTGATTATTACCGGCGTTCAATTCATCCTTAGCTTCTTTGTAAAACTGCTCGACTGTCCAGGTTTTTTGGCCGTCCACCTTCTCGCCAAAGAATTGGCAAGCGGATAACGCAAAAACTAACGGTAGGCTTAAAAATAATGATCGAAACATACTTCCCCAATGCAAACACCTGATTTAGAAGAACAAGATTATAACGTAAGCGAGGACGACGAGCCTGCAAACATCATTGACGATGCCGATGATGATGGCACAGACTCTTTGACCGATCCGCTTGACCAAGAGTTCCACACCACG
>JAYUOW010000067.1:0-17731 GCA_043760555.1 Betaproteobacteria bacterium | reverse complement strand
GATCCGCGCGTTACTTTCAAATAAGCGCTCAAATAGCGTTCAAATAATATGCCTGAAGATGCCCTATTTTAGGGCGTCTTCAGGCACCAAACCCAAGCACTAAATCTAATTTGTTGTAGGAGAGTTTCATGTCATCAGCAACCTTAAATTCAGCAGTAGCTGCACCTATGCACCAACCATCCCCCGGCCTGTGGACGCTCGCTTGGCGACGCCTAAAGCGCGACAAGGTCGGCATGATTGCCTTGGTGGTCGTGGCCTTATTTTTGCTCCTTATTCTTGGTTCCGCCACGGGGCTCATCGCTAAAAATTGGTCGAAAGAAGTAGGGGTGTCGTACGCCAATCCGTCCTTCATGGCGGGTGCGGAAAACTTGGAGGCGGCCAAAACAACTGTAGCCGCAAAAAGCACGGTACCAGTCGTGGATATTTCAGATATTGATCCGCTAGCGCCGCGTTACAAAGAATGGGAAGAGCGCACTAAGCTGATAAAAACCACCGAAGTGGTGCGTGCGGAAACCCTGCCATTTGGCGGTGATAAATGGGGCCGCGACGTGCTGCAAAAAGCGATTAAGGGTGCAGAAATTTCGATTTTTGTCGGCCTTGTAGCGGCATTGTTTGCCACAGCGATCGGCACCATTTTAGGCGCGCTATCCGGTTATTTGGGTGGCAAAGTGGGCGACACGCTGGAATGGTTTTACAACATCTTCACGTCCATCCCCTACATCTTGCTTATCCTAGCGTTTGCAGCGGTATTCAAGGGGGGGCTACTCACGATTATCGCTATCTTAGGGCTCACCGGATGGACCGGTATTTACCGACTGGTGCGGGCGGAATACATCAAGCATTCGTCGCGCGAATACGTGCGCGCGGCCGAGGCCATTGGCGCTTCGCACAGCTCGCGCATGTTTGGCCATATTCTGCCAAACGTCAGCCACGTGATGTTGGTGCAGTTATCGCAGCATGTGGTGTCGTTTATTAAGGCCGAAGTTATTTTGTCGTTCCTAGGTTTGGGTGTGCCGGTGGATCAAGTTTCATGGGGCACCATGTTGGCTGAAGCACAAAGTGAATTGGTGATTGGCAAGTGGTGGCAGTTGGCAGCGGCTGGGTTATCCATGGCGGTGCTCGTAACGGCGTTTTCTTTACTCACGGATAGTTTGCGCGATGCGCTTGATCCGAAGTTGAAATAATCCCTAATTTAAGGAAAGAAAAAGCCATGTCAAACCTACTTGAAGTTAAAAATCTCGACGTTAAATTTCGCTTAGACGGCGGTAAAATTTTTGATGCCGTCAAGGGCGTTAGTTTTAATGTTCCTACTAATTCAACCGTTGCCCTGGTGGGCGAATCGGGTTCCGGCAAATCGGTCTCTGCCATGTCGATAGTCGGCCTATTGCCCCGTGAAACGGCCATCTTGGCGCCATCAAGCGAAATTTTGTATTACGGCACGGGTTCACCACGCAATTTATTAAAGCTGCCCGATGCTGATTTGCGCGCCATTCGCGGCAAAGAAATTTCGGTGATTTTTCAAGAACCTATGTCGTCGTTGAACCCCGTCTTTACCGTCGGTTCGCAAATTGCCGAAGTGCTGCGCTTACACATGGATATGACCACCAAGCAGGCGCTGGCGCGCGCCGAAGCCTTGATGGAAGAAGTGGGCATTCCATATCCAAAACAGCGCATGAAAAGCTACCCGCACGAGCTATCCGGCGGCCAGCAACAGCGCGTGATGATCGCCATGGCTATTGCCTGCGAGCCGAAGTTGCTGATTGCAGATGAGCCTACCACAGCGCTTGACGTGACCATCCAAAAACAAATTCTGGATTTAATCGCCAAGCTGCAAGTAAGCCACAAAATGAGCGTGCTATTTATCACGCACGACCTTGCCGTAGTCGGCGAAATTGCTGATTCTGTGGTGGTGATGCAATCCGGTGAAATTAAGGAAGCCGGTACTGCCAAACAAATTTTCGAAAAGCCCGCGCACCCATACACCAAGGCACTCTTGGCCTGTCGTCCTAACGTCGATAGTCGCCCAATTCGCCTGCCAGTGATTGAGGATTTCTTAAAGGGCGGCACGCTACCAGCCATTAACACCGACCAACGCAAACGCGGTTTTTTACCGGACGATCAAGTGGTGCTGGAAGTTAAAAACCTAAAAAAATCCTTCTCGCTCAAAGACGGCTTGTTTAAGAAAAAAGAAGTAACAGCGGTAAAAGACGCATCGTTCAAACTCATGAAAGGCAAAACCCTAGGCCTCGTGGGCGAATCCGGCTCCGGCAAAACCACGGTCGGCCTAACGCTCATGCGCCTGCATTCCGCCACCGGCGGCAAAGTATTGTTCGAAGGCAAAGACTTATTGAGCTTGAGCGAAAACGAATTTAAAGCCTACAAACGCCGCATCCAAATCGTGTTCCAAAACCCCTACGCATCGCTCAACCCGCGCTACACGGTAGGCCAAATTTTGCTAGAACCCATGCGCATTCATCAAATTGGTGCCAACGACCAAGAACGCGTAGCCATCGCTATGGGCTTGCTAAAGCGCGTGAGCCTGCCAGAAGTAAGCTTCTACAAATACCCCCACGAATTCTCCGGCGGCCAGCGCCAACGTATCGCCATTGCGCGTTGCCTCACCATGAAACCCGACGTGCTAATTTGCGATGAATCCGTATCGGCACTAGACGTATCGGTACAAGCCCAAGTGCTCAACTTGCTACAAGATTTGCAAGACGAATTTAAGATGAGCTATATCTTCATCTCGCACGATTTAGCGGTGGTTAAATACATCTCCGATCAAGTCATGGTAATGAGTGAAGGCGATGTAATCGAAATCGCCAACTCCGATGATATTTATCTGAACCCGCAGCAAGAATACACACGTAAATTGTTAGGCTCAATACCGAAGGGCTGGCAAGAAGGAGTTGCGGCTTAGCGATTGCAATACATGCCTGAAGATGTCCTAGAATAGGGAGTTTTCAGGTATCTATTGCGGTTTAATTTTTCTGAGATAATCGACCAAGTAGGCGATTCCTGTGTAGGCGTTGACCCCTTCATTGGCGGAGCCGAGCTTTGCTAATCTCCCTGCGCGCGCCAGTGCTGCCTCTAGGTGAGGATAGAGACGCCTAAAAATGTCATCATCACTTTTTCATAATCTGGGAGATGCGTTTTCAAGCGCTTTGAAACATCGTTTCGATGTAAAGGCGCATTTATGTCCTCAAAGTGCAGTAGCAGCCATAATTCGAAGCACGGAATGGACGCAATTGAAAAGAATTGCACGGCTCTTTTGTCATCGTTTTTGTGATTCTCATTTAATTTTTTCGCTAGGTCTAGTGCGGCAAAATAGTTTTGATGATCGTCGCGATCAAAAACTGCATAGATCGTGTCAAATGCGCGCGCTCCGATTTTTGTGTGCGGGTCTCCCCGAAGAAACAAGTCGCGAGCATACTCAACTACCTGCAACGGTGAAGTGCCAGATGCGCTGTGGCAAACCTGTATATTTGCTGCGTGTAAGCGATAGAAGCGCCGAATTTCATTGAAATAATTAGGCTCGGTTTTGCTGCCTTCGGATACGATCAAAATGCGGTCGTACGCATCTCGTCGTCCCTGCTTACGCGCCAGTTTGTCGCGTTGTCGATCTTTGGGCGCATGTTTGTTTTGTGTGGAATGTGAATTCACTTCTGCGCTGCGCCGGGCGCTTGCTCAAAAAACGGAACTGCACCGTATCGTCCTTGGAGGTAGCCGCGCTCGAGTGCCTCATTTTTGCGTGGACTAAAGTCCGAAAGGCTGTAGAGAGAAGATGCCTGATCGCGATCTTTTTCAACAAACCAAATTTGGTCGCGGCGAAAAAGATCATTGGCATCCAGCAGAGAGGTGTCGTGAGTCGTGAATATGAGCTGCGCGCCGCCAGTATTTATATCTGGACGGTGGAATAGAGCTACAAGGTGCCGCACCAACAGCGGGTGAAGGCTTGTATCCAATTCGTCGACAATCAGCGTGATTCCGCTTTGTAAAATATTGAGAATAGGGGCTGCTAAAAATAAGAGGTTTCTTGTTCCGCTTGACTCGTCTGCCATTTCAAAAACCGCCTTGCCGGCATCCGTGACATGGTGGAACTGAATATGGTCAATCTCTGCGTTGTCAACAGCTTCAATTTGTATATCGTCTCTCGTTGGCTCGACGTTACCGTTTTTCATCTGAAAACTGAACTTAACGCCCGCTTCGAGTTTGCGTACAACGGCGACATCCACAATACTTGTATCTGCAGCGTTTAGGAACGTGATGATCGCTTTTCGGCGATCTGGCTGTTTGAGTTCTCTAACTGTTGCTGCGGGGTTCATTGGAGCTAGTTCGTTTGATACGGCAAGATTATTGGCGAACCAATTAAAAATTGGCGCTATTTGCGCGCTATTTAATAATGAGGCCATTGAAAGAAAAAGTGTATTTTTGCGCGTTGCACCCTCCCAAATATGTTTAGGTCCTTTTAGGCTCGCGCTAAAGCTGTAGGTGTATTTTTCAACCTCAGAGTCATAAAAACGCTCGAACCATTTTTGCGGTTTCGATGCTTTATAAACCAGTAAATGTTCGCTAACCACTCTTGTTGAGTTGACGGCAAATCCATATTGGAAGCGCGTACCGTTAACAACAAACGTTACCTCAAATTCTGACGGCTCATTCACTGTTGTTTCATCTAAGCGGAACGATTGCAAGCTTTTAAATTGCGCCTCGGGCGCAAGCTTTGAGCTTTGAGTGACCAGGATTTGCATGTATTGCAAGGCCCTTACCACGGTTGATTTGCCACTTGCGTTGGCGCCATAGATGACGGCGCTGCGCACTAGTCTTGGAGCGGCGGGAATGCCTGTTTCGAAGATGTGAGTGTGCTCAAGTGTTTTATCCGAGGACGCAACAAGTGAGAGCACCTGTTCGTCTCGAATAGATTTAAAGTTCTTGACGCGAAATTCAATCAGCATTATTAGCTCACGAAATCAGAAATAGATCTGTATTTTGCACTAATTTCTCGATAAATCAATTTATTTTCGCTATTTTTAAGCTACTGACCGACGCGTTGACTTTATTTAAGTTCATACCCGTGACTGCGCCGCTACCCTTAAGGCAATTTGCTCCCGCAACTTTAAAACCTGATCGTGCCAATCACGCGGGGTGTTAAACAGAGTGGAGGCGGGTGGGAAGGCGGGATTTTCCCATCGCTGCGTCAGCCATCCGTTGTTGCGCCTAAGGTGCAATCAACTGGGCTCCAATTGTACCGAATGGTGGAAAAATGCTTCTGTGATGTTTGCTCCCGCCTGGTTGAACTTCAAGTGAAACAGGGATGGGAATATCGTCGGCGCGAATAGATATTTTGTTGGTCTAAATTTTCAAGCCTGGGTGACGACTGGCGCATGAGGTAAATCGATGTTGTTGCCCCGACCTTTCAATATAAAGACCGGCAATGCTGCAAACTAAATACATGAAGATACCCTAACTCCGCAAAGGGGCTACCTTCGGGTCGAAGGACGTCTTCAAACTTATCGTTCCGCCGAAATGCCACCCAAAAATTCCACAAACGCCCGCACCCGTGCCCACAAATGCCGGTTTTGCGGATAGAGCGGTGAGAAGGTGCGGGTTTGCTTAGCGTGTTGCGGCAACACCTCTACCAGCTTGCCGCGCGCGACGGCTGCGGCTGCGATGAAGTGATAAATTTGTACCAAGCCGCCGCCTGCGCGGGCGAGGCTGAGCGCGCCCAAGGCGTCTTGCGCGATACGCACGCGGCCTACTGGCGTGAACTCAAGCTGGAGGGCGGGCTTCAGCCCGTCTTTGAGCGCATCCCGAGGCGCTGTGAGTAACCAAGGCAGCACTTTGCCGGTGCTGGGCAACACAAAGGCGATGCAGACGTGATTGGCTAAGTCTGCGTGAGTTAGGCGGCAAGTTTGAAGGTGCGGCAAACTGGGCACCGTTTGTAGTGGTAGACGGCAAGCTCATCACCGGACAAAATCCCCAGTCGTCCGAATTGGTGGCGCAAGCGGTTTTGACGGCGTTGGGATAATAGTAAAATGCCTGTAGATGCCCTATTTTAGGGCTTCTTCGAGTAGTTATTGATGCGCAATTTGGTCGCAAAAACATGATTTGCGCATCAATCTACACAGTAACCCCCGCCTACAAAACCATGCTGGCAATGCCCTGTTCGGCCAAAAGTCGCACCGCCTTTTTGTCAAACGAAACGAACACCGCATCATCACGCGCCATTTGTCGCCCCGTATAGGCAATCACACCGTCGGCAAAATCGCCGCCGCGTTGCATCATGGCAAGTCCTGCGGCAACTTCGGCTTCTTGGGTTGTCAGTTTATGCTCGCTGTTTAAAAGCTGTTCAATTACGGCTTGTAGTTGCGAGGTGTTTAATTTGTAAATGGAGCGGAGCACCCAAACCAGTTCGCAAAATACCGTTATTGGGATGACAACTTCGGTAGCGGTTGTTAGCAGCGATGCCACTGCATCATTTTGGACTTTATCGACTTCTGCGTCCATCATGTAGCGCACTAAAATATTGGTGTCAATAATCGCTCTCATTTGGGCATTTCTAGTCCGGCCATTCCACGGGTGACGTAGCCTTGCTGTATCGCAGCTTCTATTTCTTCAAGTGTGAAATGTAAATCAGTTTTAATACAACCTCGCAGCGCTGACAACGGCACCGCCGACTTTTGCGCCTGAATTTTTAAGGTGCCGTCGGGCAGTTTTTTGACCAGTATTTTATCGCCGGCCTTTACGCCCATGTGCTCCATCAACTGCTTATTAAAAGTAAATTGACCTTTACCCGTGAGTGTCATCGTATTCATGTGGTACTCCTTTGGCGATTCTTGCGTTGAGTAATGGTAATGTACTTATTAAATTACGCATCGTCAAGGCTCACGTTACACAAGGTACGCGCGGCCAACCCCAAAGAATAATCCCCGCGTGACCCAAATTAGAAATGTCGGTTTGTTGCTCAAACCCGCAACGGTGCCTCTTCCATCAACGCAATCTGCTCCCTTAATTCCAAAATTCGATCCTGCCAATACCGCGTGGTGTTGAACCACGGGAAGGCGAGCGGGAAGGCGGGGTCGCCCCAGCGTTGCGCTAGCCATGCGCTGTAGTGCAGCAGGCGTAGCGTGCGTAGGCCTTCTAGCAGCGGTAGTTCGGCGGTATCGAATTCGCAAAAGTCCTCGTAGCCTTCTAATATGTCGAGCAATTGCGATTGCATGTTAGCGCGGTCGCCGGATAGCAGCATCCATAAATCTTGTAGGGCAGGGCCTTGGCGAGAATCGTCGAAGTCTACAAAATAGGGGCCTGCGGGTTGCCCAGTGCCGATGGACATTTCCTCTGGCAACCACAGTACATTACCCGCATGGCAATCGCCGTGTAAGCGTATTTGCGCAACGTCGCCTGCGCGATCGAAACATCGCCGAGCCCCTTCAACAGCTAAAGCGCTGGCGGCTTCCCACGCGGGGCGAATATCTGCTGGTATGAATGGGCTGGAGAGCAGGTAATTACGGGGTTCTTCAGCCATTGACGCGACGCTAATTGATGGCCGATGCGCAAAGGTTTCGCGTTTGCCTACGGCATGGATGCGACCGATAAATCTGCCCATCCATTGTCGCGTTTCTTTTTGATCAAACTCCGCCGCGCGACCTCGCTGGTGTGGGTAAAGTGCGAAGCGATAGTCATCGACTGTGTGCAGGGTGGCGTCAGCGAAAATCAGTGGTGCAACCACTGGAATTTCTTCTGCGTGCAACTGCTGACTAAAACGGTGTTCTTCCCCTATTTGCGGGGCGCTCCAGCGGTTTGGGCGATAAAATTTAGCAACAATTTTTTGCCCTTTCGGGTGTGGCTCATCTAGGCCAATTTGATACACTCGGTTTTCAAAACTATTCAGCGCCAGCAAGCGGCCATCTACCGTAAAACCGCATTGCTCTGCTGCCTGCAGCACCACATCAGGCGTAAGGTTTTCAAACGGCTTAGCTAGATGTGGCGAGTTTTCCTGCATTAAATTTAAACGCTGCCTAAAAAATCGGTCTTACCGACTTCAACGCCGTTGTGCCGCAAAATCGCGTACAGCATGCTTAAGTGAAAGTGAAAGTTTGGCAGCGCAAAATGGATAAGGTACGGCTGACCCTTAAAGTTGATCGGCTTGCCGCCAATAGTCAGGTTAATTTCGCGGTCTTCTTGACCGTCAATTTGCGCAGCACCCACGGTCCCGATAAAGGCCATGGTTTTATCCACGCGGGCGATAAGTTCGGCAAAGGTTTTTTCGCTATCGTCGTATTTCGGAATTTCTAAACCAGCTAAACGCGCTGTTGAGCCCTTCGCAAAATCCGTCGCAATTTGCACTTGGCGAGCTAGCGGAAACATATCCGGTGCCAAGCGGCCATTGAGCAAAACCGACTCTTCAATTTTTTTGGCGACGCAAAAAGCCGCACCTTTTTCAAGCATCACTTTAGTATTGCCCAACATGCGAAGGTAGGCGGGAACACTGCCTTGGAACATGGAAATAGTCATGGAAAACTCCTTTTAGTAAGCCTACTAGTGTACAGCGACTGGGTGTCGCGTGGATGTAATGCACACCCCCAGGCCACGTTTCCTTTACAAAAATCGCTTGCAACTAGCGTCGCTGCGGCGGCCGACACAAATGTTCATTTATCACCGCGCGCCGAAACAATGGTGAAACTAATTGTATCAAATCAGTACGTTACCGTTTTTTTCTTGACAAAATTTGAAGTAATAAATCGCGCAAAACGATAAATCGCAAGTTACATTACAGATACAATTTTTATATTTCTAATTTGTGATTTAGTATTCATAGCGTGCAATATCCCAACAATTACAACTTACCTTTTCTGGAGTTTCTGCATGTTTCTAAAACGATTAAAACCGTCTAAGCCAGCCACGGCCGCACTATTGCTTTTGTGTGCAGCCTTCTACGCGCCCGCCTCTGTATCTGCGCAAACGGTTGCGCAAAACGCAGCTACAAAAGCCAAACGCACCGCAGCTAACCGTGCCGCAGCCCCTAACGCAACGCCTATTGATGTGGCTATCAACAAGGCGGAACACATCGTGATGCTGTCGCAACGCGCCGCAAAACTGTATGCGCAGTCAGCGCTAGGCATTTCAACTGGTCGAGCAGGTGCGCATTTAACTGAGACCATTGCTGGGTATGAAGCAGATAAAACGTGGCTGCGCAGTAACGCGCCCACGCCAAGCATTGTGCCGCTCATCGACGCGCAGCAAAAAGACTGGTTGGCATTAAAGGCATACTTGGCAAAACCGCCAGTCAAAGACAGCATCGATGAAGTGGGCGCCTTAAGCGATTCGCTGTACCAAAAAGCGGTTGCCACCGCTAATGCCATCGAAGCGCTCACTGTTAATCCGCTCGATGAAATTGTCGGCCAAAGTGCTAAACAAAGCGTGCTCATTCAGCGCTTGGGCAAGTGGTTCTTTTTTGATCGTGCTGGTTTTGCCGGCGCCAAAGCCAAATTTGATGCTGCGCGCAAAGATTTTTTAGCGGGACATAAAGCGCTTGCCGAATCGAAAGAAGCCACCGCCGACATTAAGCGCGAATTAGAATTGATCATGAACGCAGCCAACATGCTATTCACCAACTTTGTAGATGAACAGGTAGGCGGCGCACAAAATGCAGCGCTAGTCGGAAAGTCCACCGAAGTAATGATGCAAATGCAAGACGTGGTAACTAGCATGTTTGAGAAGCTATAATTTTGGGCAGGGGCAAATAGGGCGCTGGCGCTCTATTTGCCGTAACCCTCAATAATTATAGGCAACAACATGGCACTCAAACGCCCCGCATGGCCGCAAGGCCGCACGATTTTTTTAGAGCACACATCCAAAATTTTGCAGGGCAATCCGTATGGCGACGCCACCGTGCGCAAAGTGGCGGTGTGGCTGCCACCGCAGTATGACGAAGGGCGCAACACTAAGCTGGGCCAGCCCGCACGGCGCTTTCCAGTCATTTACGATTTGGTTGGCTACACCGGTTCTGGCCTTGCGCACACCAATTGGCGCGCCTTTGACGATAATATTCCGGAGCGTGCCGCGCGCTTAATTGCGGAGAAAAAAATGGGGCCAGCCATTTTGGTGTTCCCTGATTGCTTCACGGCATTGGGTGGCAATCAATACGTTAACAGCAGCGCCATCGGTAACTATGCCGACTACTTAACCAAAGAAATTATTCCTTTTATTGATGCCGAGCTGCGCACCATGCCCGCCCGCGAACATCGCGCGTGTTTTGGCAAGTCATCTGGCGGTTACGGCGCGATGATACACGGCATGAAATATCCGCAAAGCTGGGGTGCGATTGCTAACCATTCAGGCGATGCTAATTTCGATTTTGTCTACATGAACGGCTGGCCGTCAACACTTACTGAGCTCATGAAGCACCGCAGCAAACCAAGAGTTGCTGGCAAAATTAACGTGCTAAAAGAAGAAGCCAATGCGGCGCTTGGGCATGACGACGGTAGGGTTAAAAACTTTTTAAACGCCGTATGGCAAAAAGAAGGCTTAACCGGCGGCGAAGTAGAAGCGCTAATGCTCATCGCCATGGCCGCAAGCTACGACCCAAATCCAGCCGTGCCGCGCGGCTTCCACCTGCCGTTTAATTTAGAAACCGGCGAGCTCATACCCGCTCGCTGGAAGCAATGGCAAAAGCATGATCCCATCAACATGGTGGCGCGCTACAAAGCTAATTTGCAAAAGCTAAAAGGCATTTATATTGATTGCGGTTGGTCAGACCAATATCATATTCACTACGGCTCGCGCATATTGTCCAAGCGCTTAAGCCTAGCGGGTGTAGCACACACGTATGAAGAATTCGCTGGAACACATTCAAATATTGATCATCGCGTAGCGACGAGCTTGCCGTTTTTGTATAAGGCGATTGCTTAGGGTTTTTTGCTGGAGATAGCCGCGACCCGAAGGTAGTCCGCTTGCGGGGAGAATGGGACGTCTTCAGGGCGAGGTATCGCGGTAGTTTTACACTGATATTGACATGGATTATCAGGATAAACAGGATAGAAGCTGTAGGTCGGGTTAGGCGGTTTTTTGCCGTAACCCGACACGGCCGCTAAAGCCTGCAGACTGAACAGGGCGCTTGCTCATTAAAATTTTGAGCTTTGCGTCGGGTTACGGCAAAAACCGCCTAACCCGACCTACGCAACTACGCAGCGAGCGGAAAATAAGCAAAGGAACATTACTATGAAATTTATTATCGCAATTGAACCACGCGCGAAAACCGCTGCGTTTGGTGTTGTTGTGCCGGATTTACCTGGATGCTTTTCGGCGGGAGATAGCTTGGATGAAGCGATTGACAATGCGCGCGAAGCAATTGACTTTCATTGCGAAACATTGATTGAGGATGGCGGTGACGTGCCTGCGCCACGGAGTTTAGCGTTTCATCAATCTGATCGTGATTTTAAAGGCTGGGTGTGGGCGGTGGTCGAGGTGCCGATTGAGCGCTACTTCGGGCCTGCTGAAAAAATTAACATCACGCTGCCGCGTTTGCTGCTAGCAAAAATTGATGACTACGCTAAAACGCATGGTGCTACGCGTAGTGGGTTTTTAGCAGAAGCGGCGCGGTCGGCGATGCGCTAGTCGCAATGCAATGTGGAATTTTAATAGGCTGGAAATGCCCACGACCCGAAGGTAGCCCCCTCGCGGGGCAAATAGGGCATCTCTAGCCTATTTTTACTACGGTGCCACGCTGGTGGTGCCCGCAAAATAGCCATCGGTGGTGCAGCGATTCGCGTTGTTGGTCAATTGCATTCTCACGCTGATGGCGGTCTCTAAATGCTGGCCGTTAAATATATCCATTTGGCCGCCGCCGCCGCCGGGGCAGCTATAGGTGCCTAAAATGTTGAATATTTTTCCTGCATTATTGCGGGTACCGGAAAACGTGCACACGGTGTTAGCGGTAAAGGTGAGCGTACCGCTCACGATGGAGTTGGCGGCTGAATCGGTTATGACTCTGAGCGCGACCGGATCATTGTAGTTGCCGTTACCGCCAGCCGCGCCACCGCTGCAATTACTAGTGCGCTGGCGATAGTTGCCTGTCCACGTATCAATGAGAGACGGTGCTCTGAAGGTTTGACGTTGGATATTTTTAGTAATGGTGATGCCATCTACGCTATAAACAATAGTCGCCTCGCCTTCGTTTCTTGGCGCAAAGGTAATTCTGCCTACCACTCTAAATCCTACGCCGGCTGGATTAAAGTTATTGAAATACGCAGGTCCGCTGGTTTGTAAAAGATCACCCACGTAATTCGCGCCGATGGGGGTCATGCTACTCGCCACAAACCAAGTAGGACGGTTATCTGCACCGTAAACAAACAGGGTGGCAAACAGGGTTTGATCTTGTTGGGCAATGTTTATGCCCCACCCAGACTCATTAGGGTTAAACCAAAGATCACTCCAAAATGAGGCGTGACTTAAGCTGCTAAAAAATGCACTGAATGCTACTAAAGCTGAGATTAAAATGCGTTTCATGATGTTCTCCTAAAGTTAAATGTCCTGCGTACGCGCAAGCAACCACGCTCTCGCGTCGCCGCTAACCAGCGGCAACACGCGTCGTGCTACCTCCGCATGATACGCATTGAGCCAGGTTATTTCATTGACGGTCATCAAGGATCTATCAATTAAATGCGTGTCAATTGGGCACAGCGTTAGTGTTTCAAACTGCAAAAAATCCCCGAAGCCTTCATTGCGCGCTGGCATGTTCAACACCAAATTTTCAATGCGGATGCCCCATTTTCCGGTGCGGTATAGCCCCGGCTCAATGGAGCTAATCATGCCTTCTTCCATCGCGGTGTGTGGGTCGGGCATGCCTTGGCTGATGGTTTGCGGGCCTTCGTGGACGTTCATAAAGTAACCTACACCGTGGCCGGTGCCGTGGCCATAATTAAAGCACGCCGCCCAAATTGGCGCGCGGGCGATGGCGTCTAAGTAGGGCGATTTTGTGCCTTTTGGAAACTTGGCGACCGATAACGCAATGGTGCCTTTTAGCACCAAGGTGTAGTCACGCTTTTGCTCTGCCGTTATTTCACTACGCGCACCAATTGGCCACACGCGCGTGATGTCTGTCGTGCCGCCCAAATATTGGCCGCCGGAATCAAGTAGCAATAGCCCATTGCCTTCGATCGTCAATGCCGTGCTAACGTGCGCCCGATAATGGTTGAGCGCACCGTTGGATTTAAAGCCCGCGATAGTGGCAAAGCTGCGCGACACGAAGCCCGGTTGCTTGGCGCGACACGCGGTGAGCTTCTCGTCAATGGTTACCTCAGAAATGTGCTCCTTGCCTTGGGCGGCTTCAAACCACGCATAAAATTCTGCCATTGCCGCACCGTCAAGTTCCATCGTGCGCCGCACGAAGTCCCGTTCCGCAGGACTCTTGCGGGATTTAGCGAAGGTGGTGGGGTTAACGGCTTCTATTACTTTTACGCCTTTTGCTACCGCTTCGCGCATGCGATGGGTGATGCGGCGCGGGTCGATTAGCAGGACAGAATTTGCACCAATATTTCCAAGCGCTGCGTCTGCAGCATCGTAATTTGCAATGGATACGCCATCCGCTTTTAACTCGGCTTCAATAGCAGCAGAAATTTTGCCCGGCATTACGAAAATAGTGGCCGCTGTTTCTGAGATCAACACGTGAGCCAAAAACACGGGATTAAAACTAACGTCGCTGCCACGCAAATTAAACAAGTAGGCGATATCGTCTAAGGTGGAAATAAAATGCGCATCGGCACCGGCTCCGCGCATGGCCTCACGCGTGGCCGCGAGCTTGTCGGCGCGCGCAACAGTGGCGTGCGGCGCTGCGTGCGAGTAGACGGGGGCGTGCGGCAGGGTAGGCCTGTCCGCCCACACGGACACCATTAAATCGCAATCGGTTCGTAGCACCACATCTTGCGCATGTAGCGCACTTTGCAGTGCACGCGCAGCCGCTAAACCCAACACAGCACCATCGACTGCGACTGTGTTTTGTGCGCCCACATTCGCGGCCAACCAATCCACATGTTCTTGGCTGGCACCAGATTTTATTTTGAATAATGTAATGCCCGTACCGCTCAGCTCAACTTCGGCCTGCTGCCAATAGCGACTGTCGGCAAACAAGTGCGCCTCAGTTGTAGTTACCACCAAGGTGCCCATCGAGCCCGTAAAGTTAGACAACCATTCGCGGCTTTTCCAACGCTCAGGCAAGTATTCCGATAGATGCGGATCACTTGACGGCACCAGCACCGCTTGAATATTTTGCTGCTGCATCGCTGCGCGTAGTGCGGCGATGCGGGCGGTGATGATGGGATTGTTAACGATTAAGGTATCCATGGGGTATCCAAAAAATTGAGTTGCATTATTTTACAGCAGACGTCGATATTAAATTCGTGTTTGCAGCACGGCATCGTTAATGACAGATTGCGTTAATTTTGGCTGCAACAGCGCTAAAAATGCATAGGTGTAGCTGCGCACAAAGCTTGCCCGTTTGATCGCTACTTTGGTCGTGCTTTCAGGAAATAAATGCGCGACTGAGGTGCTGGCCAATGCCGTATCGCGTTCAGGTTCATAAGCCATTTCGGCCAGTAATCCGATGCCAATACCAAGCTCTACATAAGTTTTAATCACGTCCGAATCCATGGCGGACAATACAAATGTAGGGCTTAATCCAGCATCGGCAAAAGCATTGTTGACGGCACTGCGGCCGGTAAAAGACACGTCATATGAAACCAAGGGATAGGCCGCAATGTCTGCCAACTGCAGCTTTTTTTTCTTCAAAATTGGGTGGTTTTTTGGTGTGACTAATACTCGATTCCAGTTGTATAAAGGCAGCGTGGCAAGCTCGGGTACGGCATCCAGCTGTTCGGTCGCAATGCCAATATCGGCGCGGCCTGACGCTACTTCCGCCGCAACTTGCGCGGGGTTGCCTTGATGGATAAACAGCGATACTTCAGGGAAGCGTTTTAAAAAAGTGGGGATCACGCGCGGCAGCACATAGCGCGCTTGCGTGTGGGTGGTGGCGATCACCATTTCACCAGTTTGGTTATCTTGCAAATCGAGAGCGGCACGCTTAATGTTGCGCGCGCTCATCACTGTTTGTTGGGCAATCGCAATTAAGCGTTGGCCAGCGGGCGTAATGGCAGACAAGCGCTTACCCCGACGCACAAAAATTTGCACGCCAAGCTCATCTTCCAACGCCAAAATTTGCTTACTCATGCCTGGTTGGGACGTGTGTAAGCTCAAAGCAGCAGCCGAAATGGATAGGTTGCAATTGGCTATTTCACACAAATATCGAAGTTGTTGCAGGGTCATTTTAAAATTCCTATATTCCAAAAACGTATTTAATAATAACCTATTATTCCTTTTGTTTCTATGCAGCACTTGCTAGAATGCACGCTATTACTAAACGAAAGTGCCGAAAATGTATCGCTACGACGCAGTAGACCAACAATTAGTGGATGAACGCGTAAACCAGTTTCGCGACCAAACGACGCGTTTTTTAAACGGTAGTTTGAGCGAGGATGAGTTCCGCATTCTGCGCCTGCAAAACGGCCTCTATGTGCAAAAGCACGCGCCAATGCTTCGGGTAGCGATTCCCTATGGCCTGCTCAGCAGCAAACAGGTGCGCAAGTTGGCGTACATCGCGCGGAAATATGATCGCAGCTATGCGCACTTTACTACGCGCCAAAATATTCAATTTAACTGGCCAGCGCTGGAAACTGTTCCCGATATTTTGGCTGAATTGGCCACGGTAGAAATGCACGCCATCCAAACCTCCGGCAACTGCATTCGCAACACCACGTCAGATCAATTTGCCGGTGTGGCACATGATGAAATTATTGATCCGCGTCCGTATGCAGAAATTATTCGTCAATGGTCAACTTTTCACCCTGAATTTGCCTACCTGCCGCGCAAATTTAAAATTGCGGTTAGCGGGTCGGTGCAAGATCGTGCCGGAACTTTGTTTCACGACATTGGCGTGCATGTGGTGGCAACGGACGCTGGGCCAGCCTTTAGAGTGCTGGTAGGAGGTGGGTTAGGGCGCACGCCAATTTTAGGCCATGTGTTGCATGACAATTTACCCGTGCAGCATGTGCTCACGTATTTTGAAGCGATATTGCGCGTGTACAACCGCTTTGGCCGTCGCGACAATATGTACAAGGCGCGCATTAAAATTTTAGTAAAAGAAATGGGCTTGGAAAAGTTTCGCGCCGAAGTAGAGGCGGAATGGGCGCACTTAAAAGACGGTGTCAATACCGTCACACAGGCCGAATTGGCGCGGGTTTCCAGTCATTTTGTTGATCCTAATTACGCAGTGCTAACTGCAATTGATGCCGGCTTTGAAGCGGCCAAGTTGAGTAATAAAGCGTTCGGCAAATGGGTATCACGTAACGTGTTTGCGCATAAAAAGCCAGGCTACGCGGCAGTGACGTTATCGCTGAAGAAAACTGGCATTGCCCCGGGCGATGCAACCGCCGACCAGCTTGATGCAGTAGCTGAATTAGCCGCGCAATACAGTTTTGGCGAAGTGCGCGTATCGCATGAGCAGAATTTAATTTTGGCAGACGTGTGCTTAAGCGATTTATTTGCCGTGTGGGAAGCCGCTAAAAGAATCGGTTTTGCCACGCCAAATATTGGGTTGCTCACCGACATTATTGCCTGCCCCGGCGGTGATTTTTGCTCGCTAGCCAATGCTAAATCTATTCCTATTGCCGAGGGCGTGCAACAGCGTTTTGATGATCTTGATTATCTGTTTGAGCTTGGCGATATTTCGATCAATATTTCGGGCTGCATGAACGCGTGCGGTCATCATCATGTAGGTAATATCGGCATTTTAGGTGTGGATAAACATGGTGCTGAATTTTATCAAGTGACGGTGGGCGGCAGCCAAGGCTTAGATGCCGCGTTGGGCAAAGTCATTGGCCCATCGTTTGCGCAGGCGGATATGCCAGACGTGGTTGAAAAGCTCATCACCACGTTTGTGCAGCAGCGGGTGGAAGAAGAAAGCTTTTTAGAAACCGTGAAAAGGGTGGGTTTAGAGCCGTTTAAAGTTTCGGTTTACGGTGAGAAGAAACATGAGAAAGTTGAAGTAGCGGAGGCCGAAAATGCATAACGTAATCCGCAATGAAAAAGCCACCGAAGAAGCCACGGTAATTAAAAAAGCCTTAGCGCTACCTGAAATTATTGGTGGTGAACTAATTCGCGATGGTGCGGTAGTTGCCAACGATTACGTGATTTACGATGCTTCGGAAAGCCCTATTTTAGGGCATCTTCAGCCTATCAATATGATCTTTCCATTGGTTTTTTGGCAGGAGAATCGCGATGCCATTGTTAGTCACGGGCAAGTCAGTAATACAAAAATTGGCGTGTGGATTACCGGTGCCATCGATCCTAAAGTGTTGCAAACGGATTTGCCGTTACTCGCGTTGGTCGCGATTAAGTTTGAGAAATTTGCTGATGGTCGTGGCTATTCAGCTGCCGCCTTGTTGCGCTCGCGCTATGGCTTTACAGGCGAGGTACGCGCTATTGGTGATGTGCTGCGTGATCAAATTTTCTACATGAAGCGGGCAGGGTTTAGCGCATATCAAATTCGTGCAGATAAATCAGCGCAAGATGCCTTGGCATCGTTCGACGATTTTTCCATTGCGTATCAGCAAGTCGCGGGTGACAACGTTTCGCTCACGCCAGCACGGGGATTAGACGCAAAAGTTGCGCAACTTAAAAC
>JAYUOW010000066.1:0-5836 GCA_043760555.1 Betaproteobacteria bacterium | reverse complement strand
CAGGCCAAATTTCTAGTGGCTGATACTGCAACCAGCATTAAACTTGACTTGAACTAAGCCAATTTACCCTCGGAGCCCGCTATGAATCGTCGCAACTTCTTATCCAGCAGCATCGCCCTTTCAGCTGCCAGCACTTTGCTCCCTGCATGGGCGCAAGAGCTAGATCCCTATTACACGGGCTTCCGCGAGGGATTGAAAAAGCAGCCAGCGCTAGGGGCGTTTGCGAATGTATCTGCCGACGTCGCGTGTGCGTCAGCACGCATTGAAGGCAAAATGCCAGCCGCATTGCGTGGCGTGTTGTATCGCAATGGCCCGGCGCAATTTGAACGCGGCGGCGTGCGCCACCACCACTGGTTTGAAGGCGATGGCATGGTGCAGGCATATCGGTTTACCGACGAAGGTGTGAACCACACCGGTAAATTTGTGCGCACCAAGAAGTTTAAGGCCGAAGAAAAAGCCGGGCGCCTGGGCTACAGCGTGTTCGGCGGTAAAGTGAAAGACCCATTGCCAGTTACCGGCCCTGATTCAATGAACGCCGCTAACACCAATGTATTTGCCATCAATAATGCCGTATACGCCCTGTGGGAGGGCGGTTCCGCCTACGAGCTTGACCCTGCCACCTTAAACACCAAAGGCCCAAAAGCGTGGGCGCCAGACTGGGCGGGCATGCCATTTAGCGCCCATCCAAAAGTAAGCGCTGACGGCCACGTGTGGAACATAGGCGGCGGCTGGAACGGCGACGTTGCCGTGTATCACATCAACCCACAAGGGCAATTGGTGAATGCCAAGCTAGTAAAAACACCACCCACAGCCATGCTGCATGATTTTTTAATCACTGAAAATTACGTGGTGATGGTGCTTAGCTCGGCTAAGTTCGATAGCAAAGCCATGGCTAACGGCGAAGGCATGGCAGCGGCAATGCGACCGGATACCGTTACGCCGATGCGCGTGATTACGCTATCGAAAAACAACTTGGACGAACGCAAAGAATATGATTTGCCCAACGGCTTCGTATTCCACTTTGGCAATGCCTATGAAACGCGTACCGGCCAAATTATGTTCGACTACGTGCGCTTTGATTCTGCATCCGTCATGTCCGACAATATGACGGCCATGATGAAGGGCGACACCAGCAAAGATTTTAGAGCCGCCAGCCGTTCGCAAGCGATGATGGTGACGCTCGATCCTAAAAGCGGCAAAGCCAGCCAAGCGGTGATATTTAATCGCATGGTAGAAATGCCACGCGTTGACCCACGTGTAGTTGGCAGCCGCCACCAATATGTGTTTCACACTAGCGCTAAAGAGACTGAATTAAGCGAACGCGCAATAGGTTTTGCGGGCATATCGCGCGTGGATATTCACACTGGTCGCACCGATGCCTACGACTACGGCACCGATTACGTGGTGGAAGAACACATCCTTGTGCCCAAGCCGCGCACCACGCGCGAAGGCGACGGCTGGCTAGTTGGGGCTGCGTACAATTCTAAAACGCAGCTTACTGAATTAGCGGTATTTGAAGCCACAGCCCTAGCAGCAGGGCCAATTGCAAAAGTGTTTTTACCGTATGGTTTGCCGATTGGGTTTCATGGGCATTTTTACGCTTAATTTGTGAAAAAAATGGCTGAAGACGCCCTATTTTAGGGCGTCTTCAGCCATTTTTAATGGTGGTTTTGCAAGGCTGGTGTCGTCGAGTTGTAACAGCATTGTTGCGCTATAATCACGGCAGTTTGGGGTTGATGCACCAACACCCGCGTGGCTATGGGGCTCGCGTGGCGCAATCAGAAAACGGCTTTGCAAAATAGCAATGTCAGAAAATAAAATAGAAAACTCGCTTACGCATCTGTTGGAAGATTGGCAGCATTCGCAAGATGGCGTAAAAAGCACGGCGTTTAATGCGCTCATTGTTGCTTGCTATGGACAGCTACATCGGATGGCCGCTGCGCGCGCCCACGCTGTGGGGTCGGTGACCTTATCGCCTACTGAAATATTGCACGAGGCAATTATTAGCGTCGGCGAATCGGCCAAGTCGCTTAAAAATAGCGGTCATTTTTTAGCCACCATGTCGCTTAAAATGCGCAGTTTATTGGTCGATCACGCGCGTACCAACCTGCGCGACAAGCGCGGTGGTGGCAATTGGGTGCGGGTGACGATGTCGGCCATCGATAACGAAGTGGTTGAAGAAGCGGTAGAGCTTGTAGCGTTAGATGAAGCGCTGCAGAGCTTAGACTCAAACTATCCACGCTGCGCGCAGGTATTGCACCTGCTGTATTTTGCTGGCATGGAACGCGCGGAAATAGCCAATTTTTTGCAAATTTCAACGCCTACGGTAGACCGTGAATTGCGCTTTGGTCGTGCTTTTGCACGTGAGTTTTTGGAAAGCAAACAGGGGAGTGCTCCTTGAGCGCGCTTGATTTACGCGAATTATTTGACGCCGTTGACTCCCTGCCCGCAGATACCCAAGAAGCAGCGCTGCGCAATTTAACGAGTGACGAGGCTCTAATTAGCCAAGCGTTGCGGTTGTGCGGCCACGCTCGCGCCGATAAAACTAATTTTGCCGCTGCGGTTTTAAATAGCGCCACCGATATTTCTGCAAAGTTGGCGGAAGAAATTAAGCCTGATGATGTGTTGGGCACGTGGAAGCTGATTGAAAAAATTGGTCAGGGAGGAATGGGTTCAGTATTTTTGGCCGAACGTGCCGATGGTGCGTTTGAGCAGCGCGTTGCCATCAAAGTTATACACGGCTTGCCAACGCCATCTGCCAAGGCACGGTTAACCCAAGAACGGCAAATATTGGCGGGGCTTACTCACCCCAATATCGCGCGCTTATTCGATGGGGGAGCCACGCCCGGCGGCCAGCCGTATTTGGTGATGGAGCTTATCGAAGGCGCATCGCTTGATATCCATTGCGCCACCAAAAATGCCACATTTTTAGACGTGCTCAAGCTCTTGCTACCTATCTGCGAGACGGTAGCCGTCGCCCACCAACGCCTAGTTGTGCATTGCGATATTAAGCCCGCCAATATTTTAGTGACCAGCGCAAACCGCCCAGTGCTGCTTGATTTCGGCATTGCTAGCCTGCTCAGCGCCGAATCTAACGGCGGTCACGTTGATGCTGAAAAGAGAACCAGTGCCGACCCGATTGCCGCAGGTAAGAACGAAAGTGCCAAGCTAAACGAAAGTGCCAAGCTCACACGCAACGTAATGACGGCAGATGGTGCCGTGCTGGCCTACACCCCGCGTTACGCCAGCCCCGAACAAAAAGCGGGCAGCGCGATTACTACCGCATCAGATATTTTTAGTTTAGGGCGGGTGCTGGAAGAATTATGTGAGGCCGATGCGAACTTTGCAGAAAAAGCGAAAACCGCAGGCTTATTTAATCCGCAACAGCTAAAAATGCGTGAAGTACGCGCGATCATTCAAAAAGCCTGCGCGGCACTACCTAGCCAGCGTTACAGCAGTGCGGCCAATATGGCTGACGATATTCGACGCGTGCTGGAGGGCGGAAATGTGGCTGCTGCACTCGCTGTGCCGGGCTACACCAGTCGCAAATGGTTCGGACGCAATGTGGTGGCGATGGCCGTAGGTATTGGCTTTGTGGCGATGGCGGTAGGGTTTTCAATGCGTGTTGTAGAAGAAAAAAAGCTTGCACAACAGCAAGCCGCCAATGCGGAGACCGCCCGCGCGCAAGCTGTGCTGGCGCAAAAATCGACCATTAAAGTAAACGACTTTTTAGTGTCAATGTTTGATGGCGTAAACCCGGCAAAAGGTGGCAAACGCGACGCTAGCGCACGGGACATCATCACCGCTGCCGAAAAACAATTGGATACGTTAAAAGACATTGACGCCTCATCGCAAGAAAACTTGTTTAACTCGCTCGCAAACGTGCATTTTTATTTAGGTGAGACCACCAAAGCTATCGAATATCACGAAAAGCGCATCAAAGTGCTGGCACAAGAAGGCGATAAAACGGTGTCGCAACGCATCAATGCGCTGGGCATTATCGCTGGGTTGAAGCGTGACATTCAGGCGCCCGGTGCTAAAGAAGCGATGCTCGAAGCCCTAGCTCTTGCCAAGCAGCACGAAGCCGCCGACCCCATCCGCTATGTTGATACCATCACCCTGCAAATAGCCAATTATCAAGCTGAAGCGTTGTATGTCGAAGCGCAAAAGCTCGCTGTGATGGCCGATCCAGTTTGGCTGCGGCATGTGCCAAACCCGTGGAAAAATAATCGTTACCTTGTGTTTCGCCACGCAGTGGCACACACCGAACGATTTTTAGGTAACTATGCCGCTGCAGAAAATGAATACAAAAAAGTAGCTGAAGAGCGCATGCTTGAAACGCCCATAAACGAAGATTATCTAGCGAGAACCTTGGTCGGCTTGGGCGTTGCATTGCAGGAGCAAGGCAAAATAGTTGAAGCTGAAGCTGCCTACAAACGCGCGATGGACGGTACGCTAAAGCAAAATGGCGAAGCCAATGCGTATTATCGCGGCACTATTTTGTACAACTATGCGCTTTTCTTAAAAGATGCAAAACGCCTACCTGAAGCCCGCGTAGCACTTGACCGCATGGATTTTTTAACCCAAAAGTACAGTAACAACGCTGCCAGTGATCCAAAAGTTTTACTGCTGCGCGCGGCCTTGGCTGAAGAAGAGGAGCAGGTCGTGCAAGCAATTCAACTACAAGAACGCGTGGCAAAAATATACACCGACACCCTAGGTGCTAACGCCCGTTTTGCCTTCGAGCGCCTCAATAAAATAGCGTGGCTTAATTTAGATATTAAAAACATTGTAGCCGCTAAAACCGCTGCCAACGCCAGCTACGCCGCAGCGCTCAAATCCTACAAACCGAACGACGAAGTAGCACTAAACATCCAGCGCACCTTCGCCGCCATCGCGCTCGCAGAAGGCCAGCCGCAGTCCGCTGCCGAGATTTTAGATGCTGCAATATCCGCCTACGGCAGCACTGCGCAGAAGTTTCAGCAAGAAGTGCGCTTTGATGCGGCGAAGGCGTGGCAAAGGGTGGCAGGCCTAAACACCGGCGCAAAGTCTGCCGACGCGCAAGCCCGCGCCCGTGAGCACGCCGCCGTCGCGCTAGAAATGGCGATGCGAACAGCGGGCGAAAAAAGTAAGGTGTATAAATTAGCGATGGCGTTGGTGATGGTGGTTAACGGAGAGAAGTAGCGCTGCGATTAAAAAAGTACCTGAAGATGCCCTATTATCGGGCGTCTTCAGGCATTGTTTTGTGCGTATAAGCGCTAAATTTTGCCTTTTTAAGTTTTATCGTCGCCAATAGGGCTTACACTCTTAGCCTCAGTATCTCTGCCGTAATCTATCTTAAATCTAAAAACATCCCCACATGGCCACCGCAAAAGAGCAAAAAACCGAACCACTCGAAAAACAACTTTGGAAAGCCGCTGATAAGCTGCGTAAAAACATCGATGCGGCGGAATACAAGCATATTGTTTTAGGCTTAATTTTTCTTAAATACATTTCAGATTCGTTTGAGCAACACTTTGCCACGCTTAAAGCAGGCGAGGGCGACTACGCGGGTGCGGACGCCGAAGACAAAGACGAATACGCCGCTGAAAACGTGTTTTTTGTGCCGCAAGATGCACGTTGGTCGTATTTGCAATCCAATGCCCGCCAGCCCACCATTGGCAAAATGGTTGATGCTGCCATGGACGCGATTGAAAAAGAAAATTCATCGCTCAAGGGCGTGCTGCCAAAAGTTTTTGCCCGCGACAACCCAGACCCCGCAAGCCTAGGGCAACTCATTGATTTAGTGAGCAATATTGCGCTGGGTGACGCAAAGTCGCGCAGCGCGGATGTGCTA
>JAYUOW010000065.1:0-5851 GCA_043760555.1 Betaproteobacteria bacterium | reverse complement strand
TACGTTCTCAAGCTACCGCTAAACCGGCGTTGGAATTATTTTGGGGATGAATTTGGTGGTGGTGGAAAATAGTGATGGCTTGCGGGGGAAAATTAGCTGTTTAGAGATGCTTGGAGATGTCCGTATTTAGGGCGTTTTCAGGCACATTATGGACGATCACGGATGCCAAAAAGCTGTTTCGCCAACCAATCACCCCGGCAACGCCAACGGCCGCGCCTGATACGTTGTGCGCCAGTTCGATACATCGGTCAGCATAATATCGGCCAAGTTGCGCAGCCTTGCGGACAACCTTTCGTAATCTAGCGGATCATCGTTCATGGCGCGTTGTAGGCGCTCTAGCCTTGTTACGGTTACTTGCGAACGGAACGCTACGCCAGCGAAATCGCCTTGCATTCTGATACCGTAAATTGACGCGCCTAGCGCAGGCAGCACCGCCGTTAAGAAGGTCACGATTTCGGTCATGCCTACATTGCCCACGACACCCATCGGCAAACCGGCGATTTTAAACACCATCCACACCACACACGCCACAATCGTACCACCAAACAAAAATTCGCCCGCACGGTTTAGACGGTGTTCTAGCTTGTGCATTCTTGCAGCGTTGGTGTTTTGGTAGGCTATTTGATCGCTGATTAAATGCAGTGCCATGTCGCGCACGCCGGTTAAGTATTTTGCATCGGCAAGTTTATTGGGCAATCCCACCTCACGCGCGGTGGCACGCGCTAGCCAGCCTACCCAGCCGGGAATGGCCGCCGCGTCGCGCCCGGCGTGGCCGCTGTGGCTACGCAAGCCTAAATCACCCAACACGCTGGTAAGCGCCAAGGCACGCAGCTGTTCCGCCAAGTGTCGATTATCCATCCAGCGTTCGTGCCAGCCAAAACGCTTGCCCGCGTGGGTGTTGAGCAATATCAAAATTACGCATACTAATTCGCCAGTGATAATCGGCATTTTTAACGCGGGGGCTAACAAGCCTGATAACGCCAAAATAACAGCGATGGCGGCAAGGGTAAAATTACCCACAAAGCCTGAACGAAAAACTTGCGCAAAGTACGATGCTGCGGTGTCGGCCAAACCATAGCGCGATATGAGTTGCGTTGCAAAGTCAGTCTCCCCCGAACTGCGCGCCAACAAGCCCCGCAAATCTTCACTACTTGCCTCGGCCTGCATAGGCTTCAAATCGCGCCGCGATAGCCCTCGCACGCCGGTGGCGGCCAGCAGCAGCGGATAGGCCAGCGCAGGTGTGCTGGTGGCGGCGCGCTCACGGTAAAACTGCTTCAACATGCGGGTATCCACCTTGTGCTCAGGTGGCACGGTGAGCGCTGCCATCACTTGCGCAATGGCTTTATCAGCTGGTGCTCGCGGTACGGTTTCCACGATGGGTTGGTCGATTTCGGCATCGCTCAAGCCCGACCACAGCATTTGCGGGCTACCACCGCCGTGCGTATGAATATGAATCACCGGAATATGCCGCGCCACGGCGTCCGATACCACACGCGAGGTGCCGCCACGGCCGCGATAAGGGTCGCCGTCCCACAGCGCCAGCAACACGTCGCACTGCTCTAGTACCAAATGCCCCACCGCTTCATAAGCAGCAATGGCCTCGCTATGATCACCCGGTAGCTCAAATGTGGACGTTACCTTTGCTAGCAAACCAACGAAATCATCGTGATGTGCTGCAACCGAAAAATCATTTGCATATTCATCACGCGGAAACGGCAAACACGCATCTACCCGCCAACCCGCAGCCAGTGCGGCTTTTGCCACAATCGTATCTGCGCCATCGGCCAAGGCCGACACCATACGCAACTGCGGTGGTTCGTTTGAAAACGCAAGATGATGATGCGTGCCCACCACGAGCAATGCTTGCTGCAATTGCGCTAGCGTGGCTTTGACGGTGGCCGTCACCGCCGCAATATCTGCGCCTTCAAGCTTGTGTTCGCGATGGCCGGTAACGCCGATGGATAAGCACAGGCGTGGTTTCATGGCTTTGGGTGTTGTCATTTTTTAAGTTCCCAACCGTTTGACTAAATTGGCGACATTTGCATACTCGCACGTTACTGTATGGCAATGCATCTTGGGCGAAGCACCACCTGCAGCGTCGGCATCTTGGGAAGCGTAGGAGAGGAAGACGGCTTGGGTCATTGCGCAAACCCAGCGCGCTTGAGCAGCGCCGCATACCGCGTATCGCCTCGAACCGGCGCTAATCCTGGCTCGTGTTTGAGCCAGCCTGAAGACTGATCGTAATTATCGATCATAGCTTCGAACGTGGCGAAGGCATCATCGATGCGTCCAAGCTCGATCTGCGCACGCGCGATTTGCATAAGCGATACACCATAGTGTGATGCGCTGACCACAGCGGCCAGATATTTCTTCCAACCGCCGCTGGCGAACTGCGCGCGAAAGAAAGCAGCGGCCTCGTGCTCGCCCAGTAGCGTGCGCGAATGCGCAAACGTCTCAACGGAACCTGGGTAGTCGCCTAGTGAACTGAGCACGCGGCTCAATTGGGTGTGGGCGATCCATGAAGATTCGTCAATGGCAAGCGCCTCTCGAATGCGGCGCAACGCCTCCTGCGGTTGCCCACGCCAATTCGCCAACATGGCGTAACTGATACCCGTTTGAATTGACAGTGGATCCAACTCAACCGCGCGCGAAAGTACCGCTTCGGCCTCCGTAAACTGGCCGTCCTCCATCAAGTGATTGCCCAGCGTATGCAGCGCGCTGCCGTCATTGGGTGCCAGAGCTTGCGCCAGATTCACCTCGCGCAGGCTCGCCACCCGATCATGGTCTACATATCGCGCTCGGCAAGACAGCACGACGTGCGGCGACGCCATTGTTGTATCAAGCGACAAGGCTGCCTCGGCGGATGCACGCGCGGTCTGAGTACGCCAGCACGGTATTGCGATTCGTTGCATTAGAGGCTCCGTATAACGACATGGATTGCCACGCATCGGCTAGGCACGCATGGGCATCGGCATAGTGCGAATCGAGCGCAACCGCCTCTTCAGAGAGTGCGATGGCACGCTTGATGTCGGCCGGTCGGCGCTTTTGTCGATAGAACCGCGCCTGCAAGACAAGCCGCTGCGCTTCGGGATTTTCGCTGCCTGTGCGTGTGCTGGCCTTGATTTCACTGGCGACGGATGCGGATGCGGTCGAAGTCGATTCACTCAACAAGGTAGCTTGCAACTCTGTCACCACCGATTGCGCAATGTCATCTTGTACCGCAAAAATATCGTCCATCGTGCGGTCGTAGGTTTCGCCCCAAAGCTGAAAGCCATCGTCAACTTTCACCAATTGCACGCTAATGCAGACACGGTTACCGCTCTTCCGCACGCTGCCTTCGAGGATAGTGGCGACATTCAAAATACGGCCGATTTCGGCAATAGTCGTTTGCTTGCCTTTGAACGAAAACGCGGATGTGCGAGCGGCAACGCGCAGGCCTTTGATTTTGGCGAGTACGTTTAAGAGTTCATCGGCCAAGCCATCGGAGAAGTACTCATCGTCCGCGCTGGCGGACCGGTTGGCGAAGGCGAGTACGGCGATGGAGGGTGTGGCTTGCTGCGTCACGACCGTTTCGTAGGGTGGGCAACGGTTCATCTGCCCACGTGGTGGAAACGTTGAGACGGTGGGCAAATAAGGCGTTGCCCACCCTACGGCATTTGTTTTAATTTCGCCATTTGTCGGGCTGCTTGAAGCAATAATGCCCGAAGATGCCCCCGACCCGAAGGTAGTCCCCTTGCGGGATATTAAGGGCATCTTGGCAATACGCTGTGCAAAGGCTTCTATCGTTAAATTGTCAGTCAACCGCGTCCACTGCCGTTCGCGGAATTTATCCGGAACCAGCGCTACGGCCTCGGCTACATCACCCAAAATTACCGGAAAGAAGAACGTTTTGTTATCCGCCATCAAGCGCGAACGATCCACCGCGAGCTTCCATTCCAAGCGAAAATAGCCTTCTTCGCGGGCATTGGTATTGGCTGAAATAATTGGGACAAGCAAAACGCATTCTTTGATCTGTTTGCGAATCGACGCATCCCACGCATCACCACCGCGTAGTTCACTTTGATCAAACCACACCTCCAAGCCAGCGGAACGCAACGCATCACATAGTTGCCGCGCAAAGGCCGCATCTTGTGAAGCGTAGGATAAGAAAATAGCTTGGGTCATATTTTTATGGGGTTGTTCATGATGCGTCAACCACGTTAAGGCCAGCCTTGCGGGCGGCAGCGAGCTGACGTTGGTCGGCCGAAATAAATTTATCTGGAGCGCAAGCCATCGCACACGCAATATGCAGCGCATCCATTGCCCGTAAGCTGTACGCTTCAAGCAGTGTAGTTGTTGTGGCAAGCACGTCGGCATCAAGTTGACACACCGCAACGTCGGCCAAGTCGGCCATGACCAAATTTTTAAGCTTACGATATTGCGCCTTAGTCAATTTGGTTTCACGAACCAAACGCGAAAGCGTGGAAATGAGTTCAGGCAGGCAAATGACGCTCACCACAAGCGCATCGGCCTGTTGGCAAAGCGCTAACAACTTAGTTGATCCGGGTTCTTCAACGTAGCGCTTGGCAAATGCTGATGTGTCTAAAAAAAGCTTCACGCTGTTTCTTCACGGTCAGCGATGAGTTCCTGACTGAGAGTGACACCTTTGAGCGGCAGCGGCGTGACGTCGCGCTTCCAAGATGGGGTGGGACTTTTAATAGGCACGATTTCGGCAATGGGCCGACCGTTGCGCAACACGCGAACCGACGCACCCGATTCGACCGCATCGAAGTAGAACTTGGCGTGACCACGTAATTCAGTAAAGCTCACGTCTGACGTCATTTTGAGATTACTAGCCATAAATTGTTCCTATATTTAAATGTACAGATTTAGTAAGTATAACGTACAGCTGCACGAAGCGTAGGCATTTATTTTACTCAAAACTAACCGTCACCATGCAGGTTTCGTAGAGTGGGCAACGCCGCATTTACCTATGCGGTTCCGATGTTGAAATGGTGAGCAAAAACTACCTTGCCCACGCTACAGCTTTTCAGGGCAAACGGCACGCATGGTTTCGCACCATTTTTTTGCAAAGTCGGCGTCTTGGGAAACGTAGGCAAGGAGAAAGGCTCGGGTCAGGGCTTTGCGCTCGGCGCCCTCGGTGCAACACGCGCTGCTTTAATGAATGCATAGTGTTCTGCAATCAAACTGGCGATAAATTTATCCTTCCGCAAGTTTGCGTAGATCGTCATATGCGCTAAGTCTCGCACCAAACGGCTGCGTGGATTGAACTTAGTCGTTGCCCATTCGGCGCGTATTTGCTCAATCGCTTCGGCTTCGTTTCCACACCGGACCAGCACCTGCGCGCGCGTGACGAGCGAGGGTGGGGTTTCCTTGGCGCCCAACTCCGTGCGTAATCGCAAGGTAGCGAGCGCCTCGTTCTTCTGCCTCAACATGGACTGCAATACGGCTTTGCTATTGAGCAGCCACAAGTTATTAGCATCCGTGGTGAGACGTTGCTCAACCAATAGAAGGGAATTGCGCCACTCAGCCGCTGCTGCTGCTGGCCGCCCCGCCACTTCATGTGCGCTGCCGGTGAACAACCCCTTGGGATCGTTGATGGCGAACTCTGAAAGAAAGTCGCGCGGGACTTGATTTAAAAGCGCTAAGGCGTCATCACCGCGTCCACTCAGAATAAATGCGTGCGCAGCCATTGCGCCCAACCCCTCTTCGCGAAGGAGTCGCTCGGGGATTTGCGCGACATAGGCGGCAGCACCAGACGGGTCAGCTAGGTAGTCGTTCGCGTACTCCAGCTTCGCAAAGTAGGCAATGCGGGTGGGCGAAAGAGCAAGTACGTGGTCGAAGTTTTTTT
>JAYUOW010000064.1:0-17899 GCA_043760555.1 Betaproteobacteria bacterium | reverse complement strand
TTATTCCACCTGTTAAAAGCATCTTTTCAGATTCGTTGCGCCGTGAGCTACGCCGCCCTACCCCACTAAACACCGATGATGAAACCTCAAATGGTCTTCCATAAAAGTGGCGACGAAGTAGTAGCCGTGGTCGTAATTGACGTGTCTTCGCAGCGTTAAAGGTTGCTGCGCTTTCGCGCACGCGGCTTCGAAAAGTTCGGGGTGCAGTTGTTGCTCGGCTAAAAATTTATCGGCCAGGCCTTGGTCAATTAGGATACCTTTTGGGTAGGGCATGGTGGCGTTTTGCATGAGTGCAGATGCGTCGTGCTTTGCCCATTCGGCTTTGTCGTTGCCCAAATATCCTGCGAAGGCTTTTTGCCCCCATGCGCATTGGGTGGGGGCTGCGATGGGGGCGAAGGCGGATACGCTTTTGTAGATGTTAGGGTTGCGTAATGCGAGCGTTAATGCGCCGTGGCCACCCATGGAGTGGCCAAAGATGCCCGTATTATGGCCTTCTACAGGCCATTTATTGGCGATTACTTTGGGTAATTCTTGGGTTACGTAGGTTTCCATTTGGAAGTGTTTTTGCCACGGGGCTTCGGTGGCGTTTAGGTAGAAGCTGGCGGCGGTGCCGAAATCCCAGTCTTTGGATTCATTTTCGATGCCGGTGTTGCGGGGGCTGGTGTCGGGGCAGACTAGCATTAGACCTAATTCAGCTGCGACTTTTTGTGCGCCTGATTTGATGGGGAAGGTTTCTTCCGTGGCGGTGAGGCCAGCTAGAAAGTAGAGGACGGCGTTGATTTTTTTCGGCGTGAAAACACTGAAGCGCATCGGGGTGTTGGTGGCTTTGGATTGGTGGGTGTGGAAGCTTTGGATGCCGTTGAAGATTGGGTGTTGGCTTATGGTTTGCATGGGTTTTTATACTGGAGTTTTGCGGGGTGCCCCCTCTCTCCCGGCCTCTCTCCCGCGAGGGGAGAGAGGAGGCAGGTCGCTTGGGGCGGTTCTAAAAAGAAAGTTGGTGCGGGTTTCGCGTTCTAAAAATCTAAAAAAGCACTACGCCTCTTATTGACTCACCACTTTTCATTAAATCGAAGCCTTTATTAATATCTTCCAGCGGCATGGTGTGGGTGATTAGGGGGTCGATACTTATTTTGCCTTCCATGTACCAATCTACTATTTTTGGCACATCCGTGCGGCCTCTGGCACCGCCGAAGGCTGAGCCTTCCCATTTGCGGCCGGTGACCAATTGGAAGGGTCTGGTGGCAATTTCGGCACCGGCTGGCGCTACGCCGATTATGATGCTTCTGCCCCAGCCTTTGTGGGTGCATTCAAGGGCTTGGCGCATTACTTTTGTGTTGCCGATGCATTCAAAGCTGTAGTCGGCACCACCATCCGTCAGCTGCACGATTGCATCGACCACGTTTTCAACTTCATTGGGGTTGATAAAGTGCGTCATGCCGAATTGTCTGGCCATGGCTTGGCGGGCAGGGTTGATGTCCACGCCTATTATTTTATCGGCGCCGACCATTTTGGCACCTTGAATTACGTTTAAGCCTATGCCGCCTAGGCCAAACACCACCACATTCGCACCGGCTTCTACTTTGGCGGTGAATAACACTGCGCCGATACCCGTGGTGACGCCACAGCCGATGTAGCACACCTTATCGAACGGGGCGTCTTTGCGAATTTTAGCGAGCGATATTTCGGGCGCTACCGTGTAGTTGCTAAAGGTGCTGGTGCCCATGTAGTGGAAGATGGGTTTGCCATCGACGCTGAAGCGGCTTGAGGCATCGGGCATTAGGCCGCGACCTTGGGTGGAGCGAATTTTTTGGCACAAATTGGTTTTGCGACTTAAGCAAAATTTGCATTGACGGCATTCTGGTGTGTATAGCGGAATCACGTGATCGCCCACTTCTAAGGTGGTTACGCCCGCACCCACTTCCACCACCACGCCAGCACCTTCGTGCCCGAGAATGGCGGGGAAAATACCTTCAGGGTCAGCGCCCGACAAGGTGTAATAGTCGGTATGACAAATGCCGGTGGCTTTGATTTCCACCAGCACTTCTAAGGCTTGTGGGCCTTGTAAATCAACGGTTTCAATGGTGAGTGGAGCACCAGCTTTCCATGCGACTGCGGCTTTGGTTTTCATGAGTTTTTCTCTGGTTTTTGTGATGATAAAATACTCGGAAACTCCCTAAAATAGGGCATCTTCAGGTATCGTTTATTCTACAGGGGTGGCGTTATCTTCAGGTAAATCTGTCCAATAGCGGCGGTAGTTATCACGATACTTGGTAATGGCGGGTGCACCATTGGAATCAACACCAAATTTTAACGTAATTGCACCCGCATAATCGCTGCGCATGATCGGTATGTTGCGTTCGTCGTAGCGCGCCAGCACGTCGGGGTGCGGGTGGCGGAAGCGGTTTCTATAGCCCACGGGAATGATGGCAAGCTTGGGTGCGACCGCATCAATGAAGGCTTCGGTGGAACTGGTTTTGCTGCCGTGATGGGGCACCACCAACACGTCCGCAGCAAGCTCAGCCGCAGCGCGTTCTACCAATGCAGCTTCTACCGGCTTTTCTACGTCGGCCGTCATCAATATTGATCCGCCGGGTGCGGTAATTTTTAGCACGCAACCGATGTTGTTGGTTTTGATTTTTTCAGCATCGTAATCAGTGGCCAGCGGATGCAAAATTTCAAACACCACGCCATCCCATTTCCATGCGTCACGATTGTCGCAACGCAGCCATTCACGGGAATTTACAGCGTATGGCACGTCTTTGCTCGCGCTGGTTAGCACCCATTCTGGCGCACGCGCATCCACAATGGCACGCGCGCCGCCGGAATGGTCTTCGTCGATGTGGCTGACAACCAGCGCGTCTAATTTTCGCAAGCCCTCACCGCGCAAATACGGAATGATGATGCGGCTACCTGCATCAGATTCAGGCCCAAAACTGGGGCCAGTGTCGTACACCAAGGTATGGTTTTGCGTGCGCACCACTGTGGCTAATCCCTGGCCTACGTCCAACAACGTGACCCAAAGCTCACCCGCCTTCGGGCCTTTGGGCGTGAGCAATAACATCGGGGCAATGAGTGCTAAGCCCCACCAACGTGCTGGCACGCCTCTGGGCGCCAGCAACAACGCCGTGCCAAGCACTGCCAGCACCGTTGTCCACAAAACCGGTGCATGGCTTTGCCACACGGCATTGGGCAGACTGGCTAACCAATCGAGTGGCAACATCACCAAGCTTAATAGCCAGTGCGCAATATGCAGCAAAAAATCAAACGGCAAAATAGCGCCGATGAGCGTTAGCGGTACCACCACCAAACTGATGGCGGGAATAGCAAATGCGTTGGCGATGGGCGACACAATCGATACTTCCTGAAACAGCGCTAACGTAAGCGGCAACAGCCCCGCCGTCACGGCCACCTGCGCTCGCGTAGCACCAAGCACGCCGTGCTCGCGCCCTACTCGGTGCGCTGTCACGTACAAAATTGCCGCTACCGCGCCAAAGCTCAGCCAAAAGCCCGCTGCTGTGACCGCCCAAGGATCAATCAACAACACAAAAAATAGCGCACCCAATAACGCACCCGAAAAGCTCGACGGTCGCCCTGACCACATGGCGACGGCCATCGCGCACAACATAAAAAACGTGCGCTGCGTCGGCACTGAAAACCCCGCAATTAGGGTGTAGCTAAAGGCCACCAATAACGCGATTAAAATTGCAGCACGCTGCGCTGGAACCCTCGCCACTAGGCTCGGTACACGCGCCCACAGGCGAAACATCAGCCAATAAACAAGGCTTGCTACCATCGTAATATGCAAGCCAGAAATTGACACCAAATGCCCTACTCCCGTGCGCCAAAAGGTTTTCCATTGCGCGTCAGGGATGGCAGATTGCTCACCAATGGCAAGTGCGACCAACACGGCACCATAAGGTTTATCGGCTAGGGCTTCCTGCATTCGGGTGCGGATGTGGTGACGGGTTCGATCAATATAAAGCGCTGGAGATGCTCTCAAGACCCGCCAAGGGTCAGGCAGCGTGGTTTGCGCGGTCGTTTCGAATATAAGTATCTCCGAGGTAATCTTGGCATTTGTAGCCGCCTGCCGCACATAACCCGTTGCACCGATATTGCGCTCTAGCGCATAGGCTTCAAAGTCAAACCCATGCGGGTTCGCGCTACCGTGCGGGCGACGCAGCCGCACCGTAATTTGCCATTGCTCGCCGGGAATTAGGTTGGGAGGCGGCACGGATTCTTGGCCTTTGCGGGCATAGGTTTTATACCAATTTAGCGACAAGCGTTCAGGAATAACGGGGACGACTTTATTGCCATCCGGCAGCACCGTTTCGACTAAAAATTCAAACCTGACGCCCCGCGCATTCGGTATCGCTAAACTTGCTACCCGGCCCAAGACGACTATATCTAGGCCTTCTTGGTCACGCGCTAAGGCGTCCGCCATGCGTATTTGCGCCCGCCACGTGGCGTAACCTGCGCCCACGCTGGCACCAGCGACAAACATCAGTAGCGCTAACGTGGCTAGGCGGGTAAAACGTTGGCTTTGGTATAAATCAGGGACACCATTCTGCAAACGGCTAGCAAGACTCCACGTCGCTAGGCAAATACAAAATATCAGCCCGCAAGCACGCCAATCAAGCGCAGGTAATTCGGCCTGCATTTGCAGCCACAATATTCCCGCTGCAACGCCACAAATAAAGGCGCGCACCTTATCTTAGCGCCATAGAAATAGCGCAAAAATTGAACCTGTTGGCGCAATTAAGTCTAAAGTAGGACATCCTATACAGTTGAAGCCGAAAACCCAATTTAAACTTTCAAAAAGCCACCGTGAGAAAATATCTTAAAGCAAAGCTGCCGTCGCCGGAAACTTTTTATAACAACCGCTTTTTATCCATCTTTGCGCCGTGGTTATCGCACCCGCGCCTGTGGTGCCTGCATCGGCGCGGCGTGGCGCTGGGCGTGGCATTTGGCTTAATCACCGGGCTTATTCCTGGACCACTGCAAATACTGGTAGCGGTGGTGCTGGCGATTGTATTCCGCGCCAATATTCCCGCTGCCGCCTTTGCTACGTTTTACACTAATCCGTTCACGTTCGTGCCGCTATACTTACTTGCTTACAAAATTGGTGCAATCATTACCGGCGAAACTGCGGTGATGAAGATGCCACCTGATTTTAGCTGGAGCTTCGCAGCCATTACGGATATGGGCCCGCAACTATTTACATGGTTCGTATCCATGGGCGATACGCTACTGATAGGACTGGCTGTACAAGCCCTATTTACGGCACTCTTGGGCTACTTAGCAACGATGATTATTTGGCGCTGTGCGGTATCAAAAATGTGGCTGAAGCGAAAACTAGAGAGGCAGCATAAGCCATGTCAGCCCTAAGCGCCACCCAAGTGCTAAACATGGTGCGCAACATACCCATCGGCAAAGTAGCCAGTTACGGCGACATCGCCGCCCGCTGCGGCGCACCCAGTAACGCCCGCCAAGTAGGCGCGATATTGCGTGATTACGCCAGTGAAGACGACACCGACCCAGCGCCATGGCACCGTGTGGTCAACAGCCAAGGCGCAATTAGCGAGCGCATTCGCCACTGGCAAGGTGGCAGCGATGCGCTGCAAAAAGTGTTACTGGAAGATGAGGGCGTGGGGTTTATTTTGAGTGGCGCGAAGCCACGGGCGAATATGAGGAAGTTTAGGTGGATTGCAGCGTAGCGCGGCACGAAGGGATGGTTTTTCGTGTCAGAAACTTCAAATATGACAGATGTAATTGTTATGTAATTAACTTATAGCTTACTTGCGCTATTATATGTGCCTGAAGTGTGTCGATAAACTGCCCCAAAACACATAATACGAGGACAAACGCATGAACACCAACACCGCTTATTCAAAATCAATTTCTGGCATGAGCGAGTTGGCAAATCGCACGCTGAAGTTGCCGCAGGCGTTACGCCGCGTATTAATTTTGGTAGACGGTACCCAAACCCAGCAACAGCTGACGGAAGCGTCACAAAAAGTGGGTGCACCGGCAGATGCGTTTCAACAACTTTTAGCGATGGGTTTAATTGCGCCAGTGGAGTTCGGCTTTGGAGCAGAACCAGCAGCTGCACCCAGCGTGCGCAGCATGGCAACGCCACAAATGCAGGCTGAAATTCCACAACAAAAAGTGCCTCACGTATGGCCAAACGCAGCGAGTACTTCTAACAGCAAGCCGATCGCAGAACTCGCAACCATTCAACGCCAACTCGTGAAGCTAATCGAAAAACACTTAGGCCCAAGCGGGACGGGTATTGCGCTAATCGTTGAGGCGGCCACAAACAGAAATGACTTTATGGTCGCCGCGATGAAAACCAAAGGCATTTTGCACAACCTAAAGCCTGCATCCGTTAATGACCCATTTTGGGCGACGATTAGGTTGTAAACCTGCAAAGATTTTCACCGCAAAGACAAAGGTTAACAGCACCAGTTGTCAACTTTATTAGTTTTAGTGCGGTAGTTCGCGCAATGTAGTTTAGGCTTGCACTCATCGATTATTCACTATTGAGCTAGCCGCCAACTATGTCGCAAACCTACTCCAAAACTGCCCTGGGCACACAAGAAATGGCCACCCGCACACTAAACCTAGCGCCGGGTTTACGCAATGCGCTTATTTTGGTTGATAAATCTCGGCCGCTTGAAAAACTGCAACGCGATGCGCAACGCATTGGCTCGCCGGATGACTTTATTGAGCAACTCTTGGCCTTGGGCTTGATTGTTGCTAATCAGAATGACGCCGCTACGCCTACCGATGAAAAACCAGCGATCAGCGTACCTGTGCCTCAGCAATCGACTCTAACCAAAGCAACCGCAGAAATTGATCTACGCGGTGCGCAACGCCAGCTCGTAAAACTAATCGAAAAAACCCTCGGACCCGGCGGGGAGCGCTTTGCAGTCGCAGTTGAATCAACAAAAACGCTCGACGTGTTTATGGTCGAAGCCGCCAAAATAAAAACCGTGTTAGTCAGCGTGAATGCGAAAGTGGCGCAAGACCCACTTTGGGCAATCATCGGACTTTAGCCGCTGTTAATTCGCTTTTGCGTTAGCGTTAGCGTTAGCACCGGATAGCGGCGCATCACGACGCGCAAACTCACCATGAATCCCAAATTGCGTAAGATGAAAATCAATATGCAAAAATATACAGCGCCCCCATTGTTTGCGGGTCAGCGCGCCAAAAGTGGGGTGCGGCTCAAGTGCTTCGTTGGTCATCCGCGCATCTAACTGCTGAAGTAGCGACACAAATTCAGCGTGATCAGACGCAAAATCGCGCGGCGCTTGGACGCCGACAAACTGTTGCAGCGACGCTTCATTGCGCGGCTCACGCTCGGGCCACGGAATCACGTTAAACACCAGCCAGCGCCACACTGTGCGGCTTAAAAGAATCGCTGAACCACGAGCGGCTTGCAGACCTAACATGGTTCGCAATTCATCATTAAAGTGGCAAATTAAGGCGTGGCCGGTGACCAAGCTTTTGCGCGAGCGCATCGTGGGGGTGAGCTCTTCGATGCGGCGGAATAAATTGTCGCGTTCGCGAGAATTAAAAAAATCAGTCATGCAATTTCCGGTTAAAAATTTATTTGGGTACGGATTCTGCAAGCACGTACACGATGCCCGCAAATGTCATGATCCACAGCCACAGTAATATGCCAAATGCGATCGCGCCTACAAAGCGTTCCTGTACAAATTTTCGCGTAAGAAAACGCACTGGCCGAGTGACAGGACTAGTGATAAGTTTCAGCAGCACGTACACAAAATTAGTGTGTCTTGTAGAGCCTGCAAATAGTGCAACAACGCCCTGCCCTATCAGGCAAAAGCCCACTAATTCCAGCATGCCTTTTATCACTTTAAGAATAGCTAAGGTGGTCAATGAAAACTCCAAAAAATAGTTAAAATATGACCAATAAAAAAACCCGCAAAGCGCCTAAATTCAGGCGTCCTGCGGGTTTTCTCCACTACAAACTATGAATTACAATGCTTGGCCAGCAGTGTCCATTTTGTCGCCCTTGATGGACGGATAACGAACGTGCTCGACTAAGTTTTGTGTTTCTTGATCCGGTGCTTTAGTTAACAAACTCACGATAATCGTTGCTGCCAAACCGGCCGACACACCGAAAATACCCGCACTAATTGGCTGTATCGAGAACCATAAATCCATCTTCGGAAAGCCCAAATCAAGGAAGAATTTATAGGTGCGCAACATGTAGTACATGCATACACCTAGGCCCACCAGCATCCCAGTAACCGCACCTGCTTTGTTTGCGCGCTTCCAGAAAATACCAAGGACAAGTGCCGGAAAGAACGCTGACGCCGCCAATGAGAAAGCTGCACCCACTAAAAACAGAATATCACCGGGCTTTGTCGCAGTAACAGCAGCTGCGACTGCAGCAACGAGTAGCAACAAAAACTTAGAAATAAAGATACGCTTCTTCGTAGTTGCATCAGGGTTGATCACTTTGTAGTAAACGTCATGCGACAACGCATTAGCAATCGTCAACAGCAAACCGTCTGCTGTAGATAACGCCGCAGCCAAACCGCCTGCTGCTACTAGTCCAGAAATCACATATGGTAGACCGGCAATCTCAGGTGTTGCCAACACGACAATATCGCCACCGATTGCTATTTCTGCCAGCTGCACGATGCCGTCTAAATTCACGTCCACGATATTCATAAGGGTTTTGTCTACCGCCTGCCAACTTGCGACCCATGCCGGTAAATCTGCAAAACTCTTACCGACCACATTGGTGAAGATGTCGAACTTCACTAACACCGCCAGCGCTGGTGCTGAGAAGTAGAGCAAGAAGATACAGAACAATGACCAAAACACCGATACACGTGCTTCTTGAACCGACGGTGTGGTGTAGTAGCGCATTAAGATATGCGGCAGCGCGGCCGTACCAAACATTAAGCAGAACACCAATGCTAAGAAGTTATTACGCTTAATATCGCTATTTTCGGCTTTGGCAGCCTCGTCCTTACCTACGCCCGGAAACGGTGTGGCATGCGGCAAGATTGGTGCGGCTCGACCTGCTGAGGCTTTGTGCGCCTTCAACATGGCTTCATAGGCTTTTAGATCTTTCGGAAATGCTGTAATAGCCTTTTCCGCTTTCGCTATCGCCGCTGCATTTGGCTCTGTCGCCGCTTTTAAGTCTTCAACGGCTTTTGCCATCGCAACCTTGTCAGCTTCAAATGAACCAGGCACGTCTTTAAGCTTTACGTCTGCCGCTTTAGCGCGGTCACCAAAGATTTTGCGCACTTCAATTTCACGCGGATCTTTGCCAAGCTCAATTTCTTTAGCTGTCACTTTTTCAAGCTGTTGACCGTAGACTAATTGTGGCACTGGTACGCCGGTTTGCTTCACGGCTAACCACACTACCGGAATCATGTAAGCAATAATCAAAATGATGTATTGCGCAACTTGCGTCCATGTAACTGCTTTCATGCCGCCCAAGAAGGAGCACACCAAAATACCCGCCAAGCCGACTACAATACCCCAGCCAAATTCAAGGCCGGTGAAACGACTGGTGATCAAACCCACGCCGTAGATCTGCGCAACAACGTAGACGAAGGACACCACGATGGCCGCAAACACGCCGATTAAGCGTGCGGAGTTTCCACCGTAACGCGCACCCAAAAAGTCGGGAATCGTGAATTGACCAAACTTACGCAAATACGGTGCAAGCAGCAACGCAACCAAGCAGTAGCCACCCGTCCAGCCCATAATAAACGCTAAACCGTCAAAGCCCTGAAGGTACAAGGTTCCTGCCATGCCGATGAACGACGCGGCAGACATCCAGTCTGCACCGGTTGCCATACCGTTAAATAGTGCAGGTACTTTTCGGCCTGCCACGTAGTATTCTGCGGCGTCCAAAGTGCGACTCATAATACCAATACCAGCATAGAGCAAGATGGTAGCCGCTAGGAAACAGTACCCAATATATACGCGCGGCATACCCATGTATTCGGCAATACCAAGCAGTATCACGAAGGTAATAAAACCACCGGTGTAGAACGTGTAGTATTTTTTAAGCTGTTGATTAAAGGTTAGTTGCGCACTCATTCTGACGCTCCTTCGTCAACACCGTGCTCAACATCGAGCTTACGCATATGCCATGCGTAGTAGCCAATGATTAACACGTAAATAACGAGTGAGCCTTGCGCTGCCATATAGAACGACAAAGGCCACCCAAAAAAATTGATGGTGGCCAATTCACGTGCAAAAAATATCATCACGAATGTGACAACAAACCAAATGACCAACAGCAAAGCCGTGATCTTCAGGTTCTTATTCCAGTAACTGCGGTGCAGTTCCGTAAGTTCCATGTGTTCCTCCAATTTATAATTTAAGAATGCTGATTTACTTGATTAACTTTAAAGCCTTCAAGCTGCATCTATTCGACTTTTTATTAGGTGCTGTGTCGATTTAATATCGTGTGCAAAAATGTATCAAAGCGCACACTCAACCTTCTCAAAGTATAGGTTGCTCATGCATGCGCAGTCAACCATTTTCGCCGAAATTGGCGAAGAATTTACGCTTGTTTTAATGGTGCAGTGCACCATAATTTTAGCGATAGAAATTAGGTTGACAACCCCACAAATCGCCCATCTTGCAGGGTCTCAACCCGCCCCATTTTTGCGGCAAGGCCGCGATCATGTGTAACCATAATAAGTGCTGCATTGCGCTTGGCGTTTAGGCTCAAGATGAGCGCAAATACGCCATCTGCGGTGGTACGATCAAGGTTGCCAGTGGGCTCGTCGGCAAGCACACACGCGGGTTCAGTCACCAGCGCACGGGCGATGGCAACACGTTGGCGCTCCCCCCCCGAGAGCTCACCGGGTAGATGTTTAACGCGGTGGCTTAAACCCACTTCATTCAAAATTGCGGCCGCACGTTCATGCGCCTCAACCAAGCGCATGCCGCGTATGCGCAAGGGCATAGCCACGTTTTCAAGTGCTGAAAATTCATTCAACAAATGATGGAATTGATATACAAAACCTAACCCTTGATTGCGCAAATTACCCTGCGCTACCGGGCTTAATTTATTGATGGCTTTGCCCTGCAAAAACACATCGCCGCTAGTGGGTAAATCTAGCCCCCCCAAGATATGCAGCAGTGTGCTTTTGCCGGAGCCGGATTGACCAACGATGGCAACGGTTTCGCCAGCACTGACTTTAAAATTTAAATTGTTTAAAACATGCACGGCCGTGGCACCTTCACCGAAGGTTTTTGTTACGCCATCGCATTGCATAACTACACCGGAATTTTGGATTTCGTTATTCATATCTCAATGCCTCCGCTGGGCGCACATTTGCCGCGCGCAAGCTTGGGTAAATCGTCGCGATCAAGGCCATGCCGAGCGCCAACGCAGCCACCAATCCAACCTCGTTCCAATGCAAATCGGACGGTAATCGCGGAATAAAATAAAGCTCTTTTGCCAACAATGTTTGGCCGAGCATTTTCTCTATTCCAGCCACGATGTCACCCACGTTCCACGCCAGCACCACACCGGCTATCACGCCCAACACCGTACCGATCACGCCAATTAGCGCGCCTTGCACCATAAATATTTTCATAATGCCTGCTGGGCTGGCGCCGAGCGTGCGCAAAATAGCGATGTCAGATTGCTTATCGGTCACTGCCATCACCAATGTCGCCACCAAATTAAAAGCGGCCACCGCAATGATGAGCAGCAGGATAATAAACATCATGCGCTTCTCAATTTGTACCGCATTAAAGTAGGCCACGTTTTGCTGCGTCCAATCGGTAACAAACACGTTTGGGGTGGCGGGAGAATCATAAAGCTGGCTATTTAATTCCTTGGCCACACGCGGCGCTTTGTCGGTTTGATCGAGCTTCAACCGCACGCCAGAAACATTGTCTTCCATGCGAAACAACACCTGCGCATCGCGCATGTGAATGAGCGCTAAAGTAAGGTCAATTTCGTAGTGGCCGGACGAGAATAAGCCGATGACCGTAAATGAGCGCAAACGGGGCACCAAGCCTGCGGGCGTTAAGCTGCCTTGCGGCGCCATAAGCTGAATTTTTTCGCCCGCTCGCGCACGTAGCGCACGTGCTAACTCAACACCCAAGATGATGCCGTAGTCGCCCGGCTTTAAGCTATCGAGCTTCGCGTCATAGAGCATGTCACGCGCGAGGGACGAAACCGTGGCTTCCTCCGTCGGCAAAATGCCGCGAATGCCCACGCCACGAATATTATTGCCGTTCACCAACATGCCCTGCCCGTTTACAAACGGTGCAGCGGCTTGCACGGCGGGGTTTTTACGGCTTTCAAGCTCAACGGCTTTCCAATCTTTAATGCCATCGCCATTGCTCATCACCTGCACGTGCGAGGCTACACCTAAAATTTTGCCGCGAATTTCGCGTTGAAAACCGTTCATGACCGACAGCACCACGATGAGCGCGGTGATGCCTAACGCGATGCCGCCAACGGAAATGAGCGAGATAAAACTAATAAAACGGGTTTTGCGCTTGGCTCGCGTGTAGCGCAGCCCGATAAATAGCGAGTAGGCGTTTAAAAATGGATTCAAAATGGAGTATCGCTTAAAAATTGAGTTGCGCAATGATAGACTGCCTGCTCTATGAATGTCGATATATTGATTCCAAATTTACAACTTTCGCACGCTGCCTTGGCAGCCTTGCCAAAATCTGCCACGGCCGAACCTGCGGCGCTGGCTGCGCTGCTACGTAAAGCGCGTAAAACTGAACTTGCGGCAGCGGCACCGGGCAGTTTTCCTTGGCTTTTAGCAGAATTTAATATGCCTGAAGAAGCCCGTAATTCGGGCATCTCCAGCCTGTTTGTAGATGCCGAAATACGCGCTAATCACCTACCTTCGCCTGCGACCGACCATGTTTGGCTAGTGGCTGAACCGATTTACTTAAAGCCCGACCGCGACGCTTTAGCGCTTTTTAGGGGCGCGCACCTGGATATTAGTTTCGCTGAAGCAGCTGCCCTCATCGCCACATTAAATAAACATTTTGCGCAAGATGGCCTACACTTTGCTGCCGCTTCACCATCGCGTTGGTACGTGCAATGCCCCGTAAATAGGGCACCTTCAGCCAGTAGCCCAAGCTGGATTGCAGCGCGAGGCGAGCTTTTTACCCATATGCCCGTAAGCATAGCGGGCGGCATAAATTGGCGCTCGATTTTAAACGAAGTGCAAATGCTGCTGCATAACCATGCCGTGAACGAAGCGCGTGAAGCGCGTGGGTTGGCAGCCATCAACGGCGTATGGATTTTTGGTGGCGCAATGGGGTTGGCAGCGGCTGAAAAATCGCCCTATCAAACCGTTTACAGCACCAATTTTGAAACCCTAGCATTAGCGGGCTTCCACAGGCTTAAATGCTTGGAAACGGTTGATAATTGGGCATCTACCACTTTCACGGCCAATAGCCTTGTGTGCATAAACGCCTTGGAATCTATCGCCATTGAAGCAGACTTTTTGCGTTGGCAACACGCCAGAGAAGCCCTAGAATACGGCGTCTTCAGCCCGTTACTGCACAAACTAGACCGTGGCGAAATAAGCCGCCTGCGCATAATCGATGCGCACACCGCCACCACGACGATTTACACCATCGCGCCTTTCACATTTAGGTCTTTTTTTAAGCAGCTGTTTGGTTCAAAACAATAATCATGACCGCCACTCTAAATCCACAAATTTTTACCCGCAAGGTTGATGAAGCCGCCGCCGCACAACTTCAACAATCTGGTTTATCCCCGCGTATGGCGCGACTATTTGCAGCGCGTGGTGTAATGAGCGCCGCTGAATTAAGCACTGATTTATCCGCCCTCATTCCGCCCGAAACCCTTACCAATAGCGGCGCTGCAGCCATTTTACTGGCTGACGCAATAGCGGCCAAGCAGCGCCTGCTCATCATTGCCGATTACGATGCCGATGGTGCCACGGCCTGTGCCATCGGCATGAAAGCGTTACAAATGATGGGCGCGATTGTTGATTTTATTGTGCCGAATCGCTTTGAATATGGCTACGGTTTAACGCCAGAAATTGTGCGCTTGGCCGCCGAGCAAAAGCCGGATTGGATTATTACAGTCGATAACGGCATTGCCAGCGTCGATGGCGTGGCAGAAGCGAATCGGCTTGGCATAAAAGTGCTGGTCACCGACCATCATTTGCCAGGAGCCATCACCCCGCAAGCCGCGTGTATCGTGAATCCCAACCAAGTAGGCTGTAATTTTGCGAGCAAAAATTTAGCCGGTTGCGGCGTAATTTTTTACGTCATGCTGGCTCTACGCGCAGAGCTGCGCAAGCGTGGCGCGTATGACGCAAAGCCCGCGCCAAACTTATCGGTACTGCTTGATTTATTAGCGCTAGGCACCGTGGCTGATGTGGTGCGGCTGGATCAAAATAACCGTATTCTAGTTGACCAAGGCTTAGCGCGGATCCGCGCGGGACGGGCATCTGCAGGCATTATGGCCTTGCTAGAAATAGCCGGCCGCAAAGCGGAAACCGCGTCAGTTTACGAACTAGGCTTCGTCATTGGCCCGCGCTTAAATGCCGCAGGTCGATTAACCGATATGAGCTTAGGCATAGGCTGCTTATTAGCAGAAAATGCTGAAACCGCACAGGCACTTGCCACCAAGCTCGACACCCTAAACCGCGAACGCCGCGAAATTGAAGGCGACATGCGCGATGAAGCGATGTTTCAGTTGGAAGAAGCCGAAGACGATGACAGCGCCCCCACCGACGGCTACACCATTTGCGTCTATCAACCCACGTGGCACCAAGGCGTAATCGGCATTTTGGCGTCCCGCGTGCGCGAGCGCTACCACCGCCCCGTCATCGCCTTCGCGCCCGACGGCCAAGGCAATTTAAAAGGCTCAGGCCGCTCCATCAACACCCTGCACCTGCGCGATGCCCTAGATTTAGTATCAAAGCGCCATCCGCAAATGCTACAAAAATTCGGCGGCCACGCGATGGCAGCCGGTTTAAGCCTAAAAATAGACGACTACGCAGCCTTCACAACCGCGTTTGAAGCCGCAGCCCGCAGCATGCTGCAACCGGAAGATTTAAGCCTGCGCGTGGAAACCGACGGCGAATTAGCGCGCGCCGACTTCAACCTCGACTTTGTCCGCGAAACCCAAAAATACGTGTGGGGACAAGGCTTCGCCGCCCCCACGTTTCGCGGCAAATTCAACGTCGTATCGCAACGCGTAGTCGGCGAAAAACATCTAAAACTAAAACTGCAAATTGACGGCAGCAACGCAGAAATCGAAGCGCTCCCAGTAATTGAAGCGCTACGCTTTGGCTCCCCCGACCCCGTGCCTGCCCAAATTGAAGGCGCGTTTAGGTTGAGCCGCAATGAGTTTCGAGGGAACGAAACCCTGCAATTGATATTCGAGCAGTTGGTTTAACGATTTTTTAGAGGGATAATGCCTTGGAAACGCCCTATATTCGGACGTTTCCAAGGCATTTTCAATTGCCAAGCGCACTTGAATACACCTGCGACCTTCGGGCTCCGTAGCCCCGTACTGCAGTGGCGCGGCCTTATGCGCTAGCCGGGTCGGTCTCGATGATTACGTCATCGGTCAAACATCCGCAAACCCCAACCCAAAAATAATCCTTGCATTCCCAAAACCAATATGGTGTAATTATTTACACCTAACGCATTTGCATCACCCAAAATCACCTAAGTCATTGAATCAAAAACACTTTTAAATAAACCGAGCCAATCTTGCAAAACCTTACCCCTCGCCAACAAGCTATTTTCGACTTCATTCGTGAAACCATCGAAGGCGCATCCATGCCGCCAAGCTTGCAAGAAATTCAAGCCCATTTTGGCTTTGCATCCCACAATGCGGCCGTGAAACATTTGCAAGCGCTAGTCGCCAAAGGTGCTATCCAACTGCAAGCCGGTAAAGCGCGCGGCATCACCCTGCTGCAAGAAACTGGTTTAGCCGTGGTGGGCAGAGTAGCCGCAGGTAGCCCAATTCTCGCGCAAGAAAATATCGAAACCCGCGTCAAATTTGACGCCAACTATTTTCATCCCCACGCCGACTTTTTGCTGCGCGTAAAAGGCATGAGCATGCGCGATATCGGTGTGATCGACGGTGATTTAGTGGCGGTACACAAAACAAGTGATGCCCGCGATGGCCAAGTGGTAGTGGCAAGAATCGGTGAAGAAGTCACCCTAAAGCGCTACACCCGCCAAGGCGAAAAAGTACGGCTCATGGCCGAAAACCCAGATTTCGCTCCGATTGAGATTGACCCGCGAAGTGCGGATTTTTCTATTGAAGGCCTGTTTGTCGGCCTAATTCGACAAGCTTAGATTAAGTAACCCTAGCGGAGAACATGATGACTCTAAATTTCGCCCTCAATACCGTATTCCACCAAGCGCAGTTGGCGTTGCAGCGATTAAATGCCCAAGCACATCACTTTGTTAGTGCTGCAGTAAATCAAAGCGGCACGACCCATCCGACAACCGTGAATCGTCCAAAGTGCAGTCTGAGCACTGGTTACAACACTCTGGACGCAGCACTAAGCGATGGTGGCTGGCCGGAAGCTGGCACAGTTGAAATAGTTGCCAACAACTTTGCCTACAGCGAGCTCACCCTATTTTTACCGCTTTTAAAGAAATTAACCCAAGAAAAACAACAAGTTGCATGGATTTCGCCCCCGCAAATGCCTCATCTACCCACTCTGCAAGATCACGGCATAGCAACCGAAAACCTACAAGTTGTGATGGCCTACGGGCACACCAGCTACTGGGCAGCTGAACAGGCAGTCTGCGCTGGTAACGCTCGCGTACTGCTCTATTGGCCAGAACCGTCAGTCACGGCGGCGCAACGCAATAAGCTCCAGAGCCAAGCCAACGCCAGCGGCACCCTCCTCTTCGTACTTGTTTCCAGTGACGATGCAATAGCGTCCAACGCAAACCTCCGGCTACAGCTGCGTAATTCACCGATTGTCTTGGCGCAATCAACTGACGTGCAGAATAACGCAACACCAACCGCCACAGACTTATTAGCCAATACCCCAGCTATTATTTTTGAGCAACCGCCGCGTCAATCAGCAGCCAGTAAACGCAAAAAACAATCAGCGATGCTAATGCTCACGGGCATCGGCTATTCCAGTGTATCGAGCAATACCAACGATGTTAGCCAAGAAGCATCGGCGCAGACAAATGCAACGGATGCCAACGCCGTAGCGTCCTTGCGCAAAGATGCTGCAGCTGACCTATGGGTAACCCTGCAATCAACCTCCGACGCCAACGCAGGAAGCCTCACTATCCCAATTTGTGCAGCAGCATCAATGTCCACCGCAGAACCTAAAGCGAACGCAACGCCAAAAATATCAGAAGTTACCGTGTCAAACAACCTTATAAGCACGTCAAATGATGCCCAAAGACGCCCTATTTTAGGGCATCTCCAGACATCTGCTCAAGTCATTAAACTAGCCCAAACACGGGTAGATGTGCTCAGGCTAAACCGTCTCATTGAAATCACCATGCCCAAAGAAAACAACACCACCGCCAAGCTATCCACGCCATCCAGTCGCGCTCGCCAGCTCGCACTAAGTAATCTTCGCAGCAACGCCGCCGCGCCATTGATTGGCCAATCACTACTCCGTCAACAAGCTAGAAACAGCAGCAGAGCACGCTTTGCTGACCAAACTGCCGGTGCAAATTTCTGGGCACCAAGCGCCATCAAAAACCGCACGATCCAAGCAGCACTAGCCCAACCGCAATTAGCCTAATTAGGCTAAGCGCAAGCCCTATTTTTTGCCCGCTATTTTTCTGATTGCGTTAGTTTTAGACCGCGTTTTTGTCACCCTGTTATGTTTACTCACAATACCAACGCGACAATTAGCCCAGCCGAAGAAAGTCCAAT
>JAYUOW010000063.1:0-5898 GCA_043760555.1 Betaproteobacteria bacterium | reverse complement strand
GTTAAGGTTTCACCTGCTTTTGGATAACGCACGACGATGTCGCCGCTGAGCTTGTCGTTATCAAAGGCGTGCATCGGACGGCCGAGCGCCAAGGTTAGGTAATTGGTGATGTCCACCAAGGCCGAAATCGAGCGGAAACCCGCGCGTTCCAGCCTGCGCACCATCCAATTGGGTGTGGGTGCAGCCGCGTTTAAGCCAGTGATTACGCGGCCACAATAGCGGCTGCAGGCATCAGGTTCAGCTAACGTAATGCCTCGCGTAATACCCTGAAGAAGCCCTATATTCGGGCTGTTTGGGGCAATGACTATCGGCGAAAACGGGACGTTTAGCATGGCTGCCAAATCGCGCGCGACACCATTTACCGATAAACAATCCCCACGGTTTGGCGTAAGTTTAAGCGTTAGATACACGTCATCTAAATCTAGGTATTGACGGATTGATTGGCCGATTGGCGCATCACTTGGCAACGCCAACAAACCACCATGCTCCTCGGAGATGCCCAATTCACGGGCGCTACAGAGCATGCCGTTTGATTCTACCCCACGCAATTTTGCAGCTTTAATTTCTAAGCCCGGGAGCTTCGCGCCCACGAGCGCGCAAGGCACGCGCATGCCTGCAGCCACGTTGGGCGCACCGCAAACGATTTGCAGCAATGCACCTTGACCGGCATCGACTTCGCACACGCGCAACTTGTCAGCATTTGGGTGGGGCACGACGGTTTTTACTTCAGCGATAACGATGTGGTCGAACACTGCCGCCACGCCGCTTTCTTCTTCCACTTCCAAGCCAGCCATCGTCAGGGTGTGGGAAATTTGGGCGACGGTGAGGTCAGTTTTGACGAGCTCTTTAAGCCAATTGGTAGATATTTTCATGGTTTAATCCTTTAGCTTCTAGCTTTACCGTTAGCGAAATTGAGATAAAAACTTCATGTCATTATCAAAAAATAGCCGCAAATCATTCACGCCATATTTCATCATCGCGATGCGGTCTAAGCCCATGCCAAACGCAAAGCCAGTGTATTTTTCAGGGTCAATCCCGCCCGCGCGCAGCACGTTTGGGTGCACCACGCCTGAGCCCGCAATTTCGAGCCATTTGGTTTCGCCGTTCTTTTTTTCCCATGCAATATCAATTTCGGCCGATGGTTCGGTAAACGGAAAAAATGATGGGCGGAAGCGCACTTCCATATCGTCGCGCTCAAAAAACTGCCGCAAAAACTGCACAATCGTGCCCTTCAAATCGGCAAAACTAATGCCCTCATCCACCCACAACCCTTCAATTTGGTGGAACATCGGCGAATGCGTGGCGTCGTGATCGACGCGATACACCCGACCGGGCGCGATAATTTTAATCGGCGGGCCGCCGAGCTTGGCTTTTTCTTGCATGTAACGAATTTGCACGGGCGACGTATGCGTGCGCAGCAAGTTTTTGCTGTTTGCCAAATAAAACGTATCGTGCATGGAGCGCGCCGGATGATTTTCGGGCGTGTTGAGTGCCGTAAAATTATAAAAATCTTCTTCAATTTCAGGGCCATCCGCCACTTCAAAGCCCATGGAATGGAATAACGTTTCTAAGCGCTCCAACGCCCTCGTGACGGGGTGCAAACCGCCTTGGCCGATGGTACGGCCTGGCAAGGTTACATCGATGGCTTCCGCCGCCAATCGAGTTTGCAATTGCGCGTCAGTAATGCGATCTTTCGCGGCCTGCAATGCAGCTTCAACCTGCGTTTTAATCGCGTTAATTTCAGCACCCGCCACTTTGCGCGCTTCCGGATCAAGCTTACCTAGCGCTTTAAGCTGCTCGGTGAGCGATCCTGATTTACCTAAAAATAGCGACTTGGCCTGCTCCAAAGCGGGCATATTTTCACAAGCGGCAAATTGTGCTTGGGCGTCGTTCAGAATTTGTAGAAGCGTCAACATAAGGGGCTTTCAAATTTGGTGGGTCGCAACAGAAACTACACAAACCGTTTTCACTCCACAAAAAAGAAAAGAGGCTCAAATTTGAGCCTCTTTTCTAATTTTGCGTCGTAGAAACTTAGGCTAATGCGGCTTTAGCTTGCACTACGAACTGTTCAAATGCTGGCTTATCTTTTACAGCCAGATCAGCCAATACTTTCCGGTCTACTTGCACGTTGGCTTTTTTCAAGCCATTCATGAAGCGGCTGTAAGTCATCCCTGCTGCGCGGGTTGCGGCGTTGATACGCGCAATCCACAAGGCACGGAACACACGCTTTTTGTTACGGCGATCGCGATACGCATATTGGCCTGCCTTCATCACCGCTTCTTTGGCGATACGGTAGACGTTACCACGGCGACCGCGATAACCTTTGGCCAGCTTTAGTAATTTTTTATGACGTGCATGGGCGGTGACGCCACGTTTAACTCTAGGCATTATCGGCTCCTTTACGCGTAAGGCAGCATGTCACGGACATGGCCTAAGTTAGTTGGATGCACCGATGTAATGCCCCGAAGTTGACGCTTGTTCTTCGTGGTTTTTTTGGTGAGAATGTGACGCTTAAACGCACAGGAGCGCTTGATGCTGCCGCTGCCGCGAACGCGGAATCGCTTTGCAGCGCCGCTTTTGGTTTTCATTTTTGGCATGATTTTCCTTAAATACCAATTTTACGCTGCAGCAGGTGATGGAACCATTCCATCCTTTGAACCTGAAGACAACGTTTGCTGCTTTACAACTTACAACTTAAATCTTCTTTCGCGCTGCTACCACCATCACCATCTGACGGCCTTCCATTTTTGGAAACTGCTCAACCTGACCTAATTCCATCAAATCAGCTTCAACGCGCTTGAGCAAGGCCACACCAATTTCTTGGTGCGCCATTTCCCGACCACGAAAACGCAGCGTAATTTTGCATTTGTCGCCTTCTTCCAAAAACCGCTTCAGGTTACGCACTTTGATGTCGTAATCGCCATCATCAGTACCGGGACGGAATTTAATCTCCTTCACCTGAATTTGTTTTTGTTTTAGCTTGGCTTCATGGGCTTTTTTGGCTTCGCGGTATTTAAACTTACCGAAATCCATAATGCGGCAGACTGGCGGCTTGGCCGTTGGTGCAATTTCCACCAAATCAAGCTGTGCTGCTTCTGCTTGTGTGTTGGCTTCAGCCAAACTCACAATACCCAATTGCTCGCCTTCGACGCCTAGCAAACGAACTTCGGTGGCTGTAATTTCACCGTTAATTCGCGCTTCTTTTTCCGTAGCTATAGAAAATGCTCCTTAAAAATTACTCGATTACCACAGGTTCGTTTAATGCTACTTGCCTGTGGTGACTAAAACACTATGCTTGAAGACGCGCTAATTTAGGGCATCTCCAACCACTATCAACTTTACTTTTTTGCCGCAATTTGCGCTTTTAGATACGCTGCAAATTCGACTACGCTCATTGACGGTAAATTTTCACCGCCGCCTTTATGGTCTGAAATTCGCGCTGTAACTTGTCCAGCTTCTACTTCTTTGTCGCCCAAAATTAATTGATACGGTATTTTTTGCAAACTGAACTCGCGAATTTTATAGGAAATCTTCTCATTACGCAAATCGGCGTGTACTCTAAACCCTTCTTTTTTAAGCGCTTTTGTCACTGACGCCACATATTCCGCCTGTTTTTCCGTCACATTCATGGCCACAACCTGAATGGGTGCCAACCACAGCGGCAAGGCGCCCGCATGTTGCTCAATCAAAATGCCGATAAACCGCTCGAGCGAGCCAACAATCGCGCGATGCAGCATAATCGGCCGCACGCGGTTGCTGTTGCTGTCTACGTATTCCGCGTCTAAGCGCTCGGGCAGGTTTGGGTCAACCTGAATGGTGCCACATTGCCACACGCGACCCAGTGCGTCTTTTAGCGAATACTCCACTTTTGGCCCATAAAAAGCGCCCTCGCCTTTTAATTCTTGCCATTCAACGCCCGATGCATTCAACGCATCAGCCAACGCTTTTTCGGCTTTATCCCATGATTCATCCGAACCAATGCGTTTAGCGGGACGAGTAGAAAGCTTATAAATAATGTCGGTAAAACCAAAATCGGCATACACTTTTTGCAGCAATCGTGTGAAATCAAGACACTCTTGCTGAATTTGGTCTTCGGTACAAAAAATATGCCCGTCGTCTTGCACAAACCCGCGCACCCGCATAATGCCGTGCAGCGCACCGGAGGATTCATTACGGTGGCAGGATCCAAATTCGCCATAACGCAAAGGCAGCTCGCGATACGAACGCAAGCCAGAATTAAACACCTGCACGTGCCCTGGGCAATTCATCGGCTTAATAGCGTAGTCGCGCTTTTCGCTTTCGGTAAAAAACATGCCTTCTTTGTAATTATCCCAATGGCCGGAACGCTCCCATAATGAGCGGTCAAGAATCATTGGACAACGAATTTCTTGATAGCCGTTGTCCTCATAAACCTTGCGCATGTATTGCTCAACTTGCTGCCAAATGGCCCAGCCTTTTGGGTGCCAAAACACCATGCCTGGCGATTCTTCTTGCATGTGGAATAAATCAAGCTGCTTACCCAGTTTGCGGTGGTCGCGTTTTTCAGCCTCTTCCAACATCAACAAATGGTTTTCTTGATCTTCTTTCTTCAGCCAAGCGGTGCCATAAATGCGTGTCAGCATTTCGTTTTTGCTGTCACCGCGCCAATACGCGCCCGCCACTTTCATCAGCTTAAACACCTTCAGCTTGCCAGTTGAAGGCACATGCGGGCCGCGACAAAGGTCAGTAAACGCACCTTCAGCGTAAAGCGACACATCTTGATCTGCCGGAATAGATTCAATAATTTCTGCCTTATAAGCCTCGCCGATGCCCTTAAAATAAGCCACGGCCTCATCGCGCGGTAAAACGCGCCGAGTAACTTGCTCATCTTTTTTGACCAACTCCGCCATTTTTTTCTCGATTACAACCAAGTCTTCAAGCGTGAACGGGCGCTTGTATGAAAAATCATAAAAGAAGCCATGTTCAATCACGGGGCCAATCGTCACCTGCGCATCGGGAAACAATTCCTTCACCGCATAAGCCAGCAAATGGGCGGTGGAATGGCGAATAACTTCCAGCGCGTCAGGGTCTTTATCCGTCACAATCGCTAATTGCGCATCAGCAGAAATTAGGTAGCTGGTATCAACCAGTTTGCCGTCAACACGCCCAGCAAGGGCTGCTTTGCCGAGACTTGTGGCGATGCTGGAGGCCACACCAGCCACGGTGATTGGGCCATCAAATTGGCGAATAGATTTATCGGGCAAAGTAATTGAAAGCATGAAATTCTCCGGAAACTAAAAATGAAAAAGCGCGGACTTAGCCGCGCTTGATTTAGAAAAATGAAAATAAATTATCTAGGCGCGCGCGCATTTACCGCACAAAAAAGTGCTGATAACAAATGATGAGAATCGCGTCGGCGGTACCATAACCATAAACTTGCCTACGTCGGTAAACGTAGCCCTTTCTTTTTCGATGCATTTGCAAAGTCTGAAGTATAGCAGACGAACTCCGCCGCAACATCTGCCCGCGCGATTAACGCCGCTCGATAAAGCCTTCATCAAGTAGGTTTTGTAAAATCTGCGCGCCCAAGCCGCCAAAACTGGAAAAATAACGAGAAGCGGTAGAAAAATCATCAATTTCCATCAGCATCATGCGATGCCGAAAATCAACCTGCATTGAACGCTTGGTAATTTCTGCCAAGCCTTTTTCCGTGCGAACGAGCACCAATCCGCCGTCTAACGTCGTTGGGACAGGTTGGTCTTCTAAATTATCGGTGTGATCAACCATCACAAGGTCAATTTCTTTGGTACATAAGCGCGGTGAATCATCGAATTTTCTATTTATAAATGGCATGGCAATGTCCGGTATGGGCTGAAAAAGAATCGATAAACCCAGCCCATCAGGACGTCAAGATGTTAC
>JAYUOW010000062.1:0-5917 GCA_043760555.1 Betaproteobacteria bacterium | reverse complement strand
CACCGGCTCCACCGCCGGCAAAATTGGTAACAACTTGGGCATGGGCTGCAGGCGTAAACAAGGGCGTTGACATCGTCGCGATGGCAAAAAAGAGCTTGGTGAGGGCAGGTAGTGAGCGGTAAAGGTTTGGAATACGCATGGCAGGGTTCCTTGAGCTTTAAAAATTTCCCTTCATACTATGAGGGCACCACCGGCTACACAATACGAAGTAGTGCGTATATTTTGAGCCAGTGTGCGGTTTTACGCTGTTTGCAGGGGCAAAAATTTACCGTCATAATACCTTGTAGATGCCCTAAAATAGGGCGTCTTCAATGTATTTTAGTGGATTATGAAGACGGTTGAATCAACATTGATTGGATTCGGTGTATTGATGTCGCCCTTGCATCCGCTGAAACTTATTCTTCGATTGAATGCTGGGTCATGGCAAACATAGGGCTAAAATTAAGGTTACTTCGCTACCCCAAATGCCGCATCGCAAAAGCCACCGTTTGCGCCGGCGTATGCAGGCCTAGCTTAGCGCTTAAATTTTCGCGATGTTTACGTACGGTGCCGGGTGAAATATTGAGCTTGGCGGCGATTTCGATGGTGGCGTGGCCTTGGCCTATCAAGCGCAGGGTTTCATGTTCGCGCACGGTGAGCGATTGCAAAATAGTCGTAATTTCGCGCTGGCTACCAAATACGGCTGCGGTATCAAGGGCTTGCGCAATATCGGTGCTCACATACGTGCCGCCTGCGTGGACGCAGCAAATAGCGGCGACCACTTCATCAACGCATTTACTTTTAGGTACATAGCCATCGGCACCGGCGCGTAGCGCGTTAGCAATGCTGTGTGTTTCAAGCGACCCGCTGAGCAGCACGATGGCAGTTTTTTTTTCGCTATTATCTACACGTAGCTGCGCAATCACTTCCACGCCAGTGCGTTTAGGCATGGATAAATCCAGTAGCAACACATCGGGTGGGCTGGCGCGGCATTTAAATAGGGCATCTTCACCATCCACGGCTTGCCAAGCCACGGTAAAATCAGCGTGCAATGATAGTATCAATGTGAGGCCGTCGCGAATGATGGCGTGGTCGTCGGCAATGGCGATAGTGATTTTAGAATTATCTTTTTGCATGGTGGTTATGAGTGTAAATACAAATGCGCAGCAAGCGCAAACAAACGCAGTAGACGCCGAAATTTTACGCCTGCTCTATGCCCAAGCGCCTGCTATTTTAGCGGCAAGCGTTGGCGTTGGGTTAATTGCGTTTGCGGTACTTTTTCAGCGTGCGGCAATTTGGCCAATAAGCCTCTGGGCTACCGTGTTGTTGGTGGTGACGGCACTGCGGTTTGGGTGGGTTAAGTATGCACAACGTGCGCTGGGGCAACGCCAATATTATTTAATACACCGGCGCGTGTTTTTAGTCGGCACGGTGGCGGCTGGTTTCACCTGGGGGAGCTTAAGCTGGGTGGCGCCAATGGCGTCGGATTCATTTTCGCTGTTATTTATCACCTTTGTAATTGGCGGCATGGTGGCTGGTTGTTTGGGCTCATTGGGTATTGATCGCTTAACGTATGCCAGCTTTGCCGTGCCCGCTACCTTACTTACAGGACTCGCCGCCGCGCAGGTGCCCAGTGATTTAGGGTTGGCCTGTGCGGTGCTAGTAATTATTTTTTGTATGACCCAATTAGCCTACAGTAGCGTGGTGCGCAGCAATATGCGCACGTCCATTGCACTGCGGTTTGAAAACGCCGACTTAGTGGCGCGGCTGCGCCTAGAAACCGAAAATACCCATGCCGCTATTGCGTCGAAACAACGGTTTTTATCTGCGGCTCAACATGACATGCGCCAGCCCGCGTTTGCGTTAAAGCTACAGCAAACTTATCTCGCCACCATTGCCCAACGGGGTAAAAATTTAAGTGCGCCTGAGCTTGCCGATTTTGCACAAAAATTGGACGCGCCAATTGAAATTATTTCCTCGCTGCTGGAGCAGCTTTTGGAACTATCGCGCCTAGACGCCTTGCCAAAAAACATCACTGTCGAATCGGTATCGCTAAACGCGCTACTCAACACCACCTGTGATTTATTTGCCACGCACGCGCAAACGCTAGGCCTGCGCCTGCGCACTGTGCCCACGAGCGTATACGTCATGACCGATGCCGCAGCGCTCAAACGCGTGCTACACAACTTGGTTGCCAATGGGTTGCGCTACACCTCGGCGGGCGGCGTGGTGCTCGGCGTGCACCATAAACAAAACGGTGTAGAAATTTGGGTAGTGGATAGCGGTATCGGTATCGCACCGCAAGACCGCCAAGAAATTTTTAAAGAATTTACCCAAATCAGAAAACCCGGCAACCCAAGCCCGCTAAACGCGAGCGGACAAGGTTTCGGGTTAGGGTTGGCGATAGTTAGCCAAATTTGTGCGCGACTGGGCTTAAGCGTAAGCGTCACATCTAAGCTTGGCAAAGGCTCAAGATTTGCGGTGGTGGTGCCACAAGCCGCGTGTTTGCCGACAAAAAAATAGTGTTTTTGAATCTGGTAAACTGTTGAAGATAGCCTAAAATAGGGCGTCTTCAAGGTTTTAGATAGGTGGGGCTGAAGCCCCGCTACGCCAGCACAGCTGGCGTATTTAGCGCTTGCTGTAAGCTAAGGTGCTAGAGGGTTTGCTGCAACAATTGAGTCACATTTTAGTTGCGCTAGTTTTCCGGTGGGTCTATAGTTAAGGCGAGATTTCAAATATCTCTCGACTCGACACGCCGCACCACAAAACCACTCAATAAAATGGAGAATAAACCAAATGAAAAAAAACATCCTCATCATTTTTGCCGCCAGCACGTTAGGCCTCACTGCAACATCGGCACTGGCTCACGATAACGCCACAATTTATAACGCCGCCCATTATCCGGCGGACGTGCAGGTGCGCTATTCAGGCTGCAAGGCCGATAATTTTACCGTACCCGCCGCCACCCCTCAGGGGCCTGGGCGCGCTACCGCTGGGTCTAGTCGCGGTGCCTGTTTAATCACAACGGTGGCCGCTAGGCTGAACGGAGCGCAATATCCCATCGCAGACTACAGCTCGTCAGGCACGTCGCAATCTCGATTTGTAGTGCGCTTTATGGGGCCGGCATACAGCAAGGTTGGCTATAAAATTTATTCTGAGTTGGAATTACAAAACATTTTTGATCGCGAAGCGAGCAACCCCGCAAGCCCCGAAGGCACTGGCTTTAACGTACCCGCCGTGCGCAACCCGCTCAATGCGCCACTGGGTAGCCCTGCGCAGACAAACATCGCCGCATGTCGCGCCGCAAACGTAAAGTTGGATAGCGAAATTGATGCGTTGGTTCGCGATGCCTATGCAAAACGCAAAATAACGTCAGATGAATACGCGCGCTATCAGCGCCTAGAAGCGGATATTGAAAAACGCCGCAAAGCGCTTGCAAGTGATGGTTTTACCTTAGCGGATTGCATTACGATGACGAAGCTGTATGAGGCGGAAAAGGCGGAAGTGATTGCGATGAGCAAGTAGAAGTTAAGAGCGCTTTTTTCAAACAAAATGCCCTGAAGACGCCCTACGACCCGAAAGTAGCCCCCTTGCGGGGAAATAGGGCGTCTTCAAGGTATTTGATATTACATTGGCAACTATCGGGCGGCTACAACAGGATAACTATGCAGTAATGCTATGGCTATTTTATTCGTGCATTAACCGCCGTCATTCCAGCCTTCGCTGCAATGACGGATTTTTCATTTTTTAGCTAAAAAAATTTTAGTAATGATTTAGAAATGGAATGAGACGACGAAAGCGATTCGGAGAGGCTCCCAATTTAATTGCGACGGATTAAAGTGCAAATCATTGTATATTATTGACGTCAACACCACGTTTTAGGACAATTTTGGCTAAAAATTGAAGCGCACTTCGACTAAGGTCGTAGTGGTGCAGTTTGACGCCGTTGTGATATGTGGCAATAATCGGTGGTTCCCCACTTTACAACTAAAAAACATGAAAGTACTCATCGTCGATGACCATCCATTGTTTCGCGCGGCATTGGTACATTTGATTGAAACAATGGACCCTGGGAGCACGGTGGTGCAAACAGGCACGGCTGAGGCTGGGTTAAAAATTGTGGCAGGCGGGCTGGGCGATGATGCTTTTGACATCGTGCTGCTCGATCTTAATTTGCCCGCCATGAGCGGCTTGACGGCGGTAGAGGCGTTTGTGAAAGCAGCGCACAAAACACCGGTGGTAGTGGTGTCGGCAAACGAACGTGCGGCGGACGCCGAGCGGGTGTTGGCTTTGGGTGCGCGAGGCTATCTGCTCAAATCACATCCGCTGGCAGAGCTTACGAAAGCGCTACGTTTGGTATTGTCTGGTGGTACTCATCAGCTCGATTGGCTTGAGCCCACACCAAATCCAATTCCGGCCATTGCCGATGCCGCCGTGGCCGAGATCCTAGCCTCGATGCGGCGCGACAACATTGATCCGATAACCGATTTGCGCGGTCGCCTATCGGAGCGGCAATTTGCGGTACTGTTGTTGCTTTGTAAAGGGTGGGCAAATCGCGAAATAGGAGAAGAATTAAAAATTACAGAAGCGACCGTAAAAGCCCATTTGTCGTTTGTGTTTCGTGCGCTAGGCGTCATTACCCGCACCCAAGCTATTGTGGCTGCACGCGAATTTGGGCTGGCTGTGGAAGAATAAATTAAGGTGGTTTAGTGGTTGGAGAAGCCTTAAAATAGGGCATTTCCAGCCTTTCAATGCGTGCGCGTTCAGGTGCTGATTTTGCGAGCATCGCCAACAGTGGGGTTTTAATTTCTTGCACAATTTTTTGTGCAGCGTCGGTATTGCCTGCGGCTAATTCGGCTTCGGCTAGGTTTAGTTTAGTGCGTTGGGTAATGATGCTTTCAAACCCTAGTTTAGCTTGCGCATAACGCGCGCGGTCGGCCCAAATGGGTAGGGCGGCATCGGTGGAGCCTAAAAAGGTTGCCTCAAGGTAGCGTTTGTAGAGCCAGCGGGTGGGTCGGCCGGCGGCAAGGGTGTCGTCCACGCGGTTGAGTAATTGCGTGGCTAATACAGCGTCCTTTTCTAGCCATGCCTGTTCAGCTAGCGCTAAAAGCGTTTCAGCGGTTTCGCCGTGTTTGGCACCTTGCTTGGTTTCGCGCACGCGCAATGCGTAGGTAAGCAGTGCTTTACTTTCGGCTAAATTACCGTTTTTGAGCAACAAGCGGCCTAAGTTGTGACGGGCGCGGGCAACAGACGGGTCATCATCGGGTAGCTTGGCGGCGCGAATGGCGAGCGACTCGCGATACAGCGGTTCGGCTTTGGCGTTGTCACCGGTTTCTTCGTAGAGGGATGCTAAATTATTGATTGAAATAGCGTAGCTGATGGTGCGCGTTGCGGCGTCGCCACCGTTGCGCGAAATACTGCTGCTACTCTCCAAATAGTATTTTTCAGCCTCCTGATAGCGCGCCATATCATGCAAAGCAGACGCCCATTCGTTAGCCGCCGTGGCCACATATTCGTTGTTGGGGCCGTGTAGTTGCAGCCTTGTAAAGTACGCATCGGCTAATAGCGGTTCGGCTAAGGCAAAGCGCCGTTGCCGAGCGTAGAGCACACCTAAGCGGCCGGAGGTATTGAGTGCTTTTGGGTGATGCTTGCCGTAAAGGGCTAGCTTCATATTTAGGGCGGCCACAAAATAGCGCTCTGACTCTACGTCGTTATTGTTGCGCGAATAGTAAATGCCCAAATTGTGCAGACTGGTGGCGGTGGCGTCGCCCGGCTGGGGTTCGGCCGCCTCGCGGGCGCGTAGGCTTGCTAGCAGGTATTGTTCTGATTCCGCCTTTTGGTCTGCATTGGCTAAAGCTAACCCTAGAATATTTTGCGTTTCTGCAAGTTTTAGTAAATACCCGTTTTGCTGCGCGGCTGGGGCGCCATCGCGCGGGGC
>JAYUOW010000061.1:0-5921 GCA_043760555.1 Betaproteobacteria bacterium | reverse complement strand
AAAATACGCTTCATATACCAACGAAAAAAATATGGTGACCCCATGAAAGCCATTCTTGCACTTGACCAAGGCACTACCAGTTCGCGCTCGATCATGTTTAACCATGCGGGCGAAATTATGGCGCAATCGGCCGAAGAATTTACCCAAATTTTTCCGCAATCTGGCTGGGTTGAGCATGATCCGTGGGAAATTTATCATACGCAGCTGCGCACGGCCGCCACCGTAATTGCTGCTTCAAAATTGTCCCCTGCTTCTGACATTGCCATCGGTATCGCCAACCAGCGCGAAACCACCGTGGTGTGGAACCGTGCGACGGGCAAGCCAATTTACAACGCCATTGTTTGGCAAGATCGGCGCACGTCTGATTATTGTAACGCGCTTAAAAAACGCGGCCTAGAAGGCATGGTTGCTGAAAAAACTGGCTTAGTATTAGACGCCTATTTTTCCGCCTCGAAAATCCGCTGGATACTTGAAAACGTCCCAGGCGCTCGCGAGGACGCACAAGCGGGCAAGCTCGCCTTTGGCACCATCGATACTTGGCTATTGTGGAATTTAACGGCGGGTATCGTGCACTGCACCGACGTTTCCAACGCATCGCGCACCCTGCTGTTTAATATTCATACCGGCATGTGGGATGACGACCTGTTAGCGCTGTTTGAAATCCCTGCCGCCATGCTGCCGCTGGTGGTTGAAACTAGCGGCTTGGTGGGTATAACGAACTGCGAAGGCTTGCCCAAAGGCATACAAATTGCGGCCCTTGCGGGCGACCAACAAGCCGCGCTTTTTGGTCAAGCTTGCTATGCACCCGGCATGGCAAAAAATACTTACGGCACCGGCTGCTTCATGCTCATGCACACGGGCGAAAAGCCCGTTACTTCAAACAATCATTTGCTCACCACAGTGGCGTGGAGTATTAATGGCGTGACCCACTATGCGTTGGAGGGCAGCGTATTTATTGCCGGTGCAGCCATTCAATGGTTACGTGATGGCTTGGGCATTATTGGTAGTGCCGCAGAAGTAGAGGCGCTTGCCAGCTCCGTTGCCGATACGGGCGGCATTTACTTTGTGCCCGCCTTTGCAGGCCTTGGCGCGCCGCACTGGGACCAAAACGCACGTGGCATTATTGTTGGTATTACACGCGGCACCACTAAGGCACATTTGGCGCGCGCTGCATTGGAGAGCATCGCGTTTCAAAGCGCCGAACTGGTTATGGCGATGCGCGACGATGCGGGCATTCCGCTGACTGAAATTCGAGTGGATGGCGGGGCTACAGTCAACAATTTGTTGATGCAATTTCAGGCAGACCTTGTTGGTAAACGCGTGGTGCGGCCAAAAATTACTGAAACTACCGCATTGGGTGCTGCCTATTTAGCGGGCTTGGCGGTAGGGTTTTGGCAGGATCAGGCCGAGATTGCAGCACTATGGGCGAAGGACCGTATTTTTGTGCCATCGGATGGTAGAGATGAAGCCTATGCACGCCTGCAAGGTTGGTTGCGGGCGGTAGATCGGGCGCGCGATTGGGCATAAATTGAAATCGATTTTTCGCGAAAAAAATGCCTGAAGATTCCCTATTTTAGGGCATCTTCAGGCATCGTTCCAATGCAAATTTAGTCCGGTAATTCGTCTGGCGCAATCACCGCTTTTAAGCTTAATCCGGTAATGCCATCTTCTGGATCCTTCGCTACAAACCACCAAATAGCACCTTTTTTGATGGTTACTTCGCCATCCACACCGGTTAAAAGTTTAGACGCAACATGACCCAAAATCGGCTGATGCGAAACAATGATCACGTTTTTTTCGTTATCCGGCCATTGCGCTTCGCGCAAAATGGAAAATGACGTTGCATCCGGTGCCAAGGTTAAGCAAACCCGATAATCATCGGTTAGTGCACTCGCGGTTTGTAGCGCGCGCTTGGCAGGACTTACTAATACTTCCCAATCTTTATTGGTGTTTTGCTTTAACCAACGCGCCATTTTAGCGGCTTGTTTTTTGCCTTTGTCGCTTAACTCGCGCTTTAGGTCGTCATCGTTAGCTTGAGCATCAGCGTGGCGCCAGAGAATTAAATTCATGTGCGTACCTTCTTAAAAATAGTTGTTGAATATTAAACGGAAAATTTGTCCGAACGTATTAAACCATTAAGTGATTTTTTTCGCATTAGTCATATTTCTGTAACATTAAAATGCTTAATAATTCGTTTTTTTAAGCCAAGCTCCGAATCACCGCAATTGGCGGCGTATTCAACGCCTGCCGTGTGCCAATCAAACCCGCCAACGCCACCCCAAGACCCCCGCCAATAAGGCCGATTAGCGGTATTAGCGCGTTAATTTTATACGGCACGCTAAACACTTGTTCCGACAATACTGACGCCAATCCTAACGCGCCCGCACTCGCTACTGCACCCGCCAGCAGGCCGATCGCTAAAAATTCCGCAAGCTGCAAAATCATCAATTGCCGCCGGTTTGCCCCTAAGGTGCGCATGATGGCGGCATCGAACACGCGCTCATCTTGCGTGCTGGCAATGGCAGCGTAAAGCACTACCAAGCCAGCGGCTAGGGTAAACAAAAACACAAACGACACCGCATTGCCCACTTGATCCGAAATTGCCCGCACTTGCGTCATGATGGCGGTTAAATCAATGACCGTTAAGTTGGGAAATTGCGAGATTAGTTTATTGATCGTGCCTTCGCTGCCCGGTGCTAAATAAAAGCTAGAAATATAGCTTGCCGGTAAGTCTTTCATCAATGCCGGGTTAGCCAGCACAAAAAAGTTTGGCTTGAAATTATCCCACGTTACTGCGCGCAGGTTCGTGACTTTGGCCCGGTATTTAGTGCCTGCGACATCGTAAGTTAAGGTGTCGCCAACTGAAATGCCCAGTGTTTTTGCAAGACCTTCTTCTACTGAATACGCGGGTTCTGCAGCGTTTTCAGGCGTCCAAAAGCTGCCAGAAACAACCCTATTTTCATCGGGTAATTTTTGCGACCACGACAAATTAAACTCACGCTCCACCAAGCGTCGCGCGCGATCGTCTTTGTATTTGGTTGGGGCAATTTTTTCATCGTTAATTTCAACCAAGCGCCCGCGAATCATCGGCGATAGCGAATTTTCAGCCGAGGTTTCAAGCTTATTTTCACGATAAAACTGCGCTACTTTTTCTACTTGATCATTTTGAATATTGATAACGAAACGGTTCGCGGTGCCGTCTTTGAGCTTGGTTTGCCAAGCACCGATTAAGTCCGAGCGCACCAGCGTCAGCAACAGCAACGCCATGATGCCCAAACCCAGCGCGATGATTTGGATAAGGCTTGAGTTCGATCGGCGCTTCATATTCGCAATACCATATCGCCACGCGCCGCTGGCGGCTATCCGCCCGCGCCCTGCTAAGTTAATCAGCAACCAACCAGCGCCGCCAGCAACGGCTAAAATAATCACGAATCCGCCAGCTGCAATTAAGCCTAATTTTACGTTTCCTGCCTGCCACACAATAAGTGCCAACAGCGTCAAGAAGCCCATTACATAAGCGCCTGAAGCCATTGCATCAAGCGGATTTACATCCCGTCGCAACACGCGCAGAGTTGATACTTTGCGCAACGCTAACAACGGCGGCAGGGTAAATCCAAACAACAACGTCGCACCAATTAGCGCACCTTGTAACGCAGGCATTGCACTGGGCTGAGGTAGCACCACGGTAAAGTATTGTGTGAGCAACGCCGCCAACACCGCTTGCGCCACATAGCCAAACAGGCTGCCAGCAATAACAGCAATCAAACCGAACGCAACAAATTGATAAAAATTTAGCCCAAAAATATCGGCTTGCGACGCGCCCAAACAACGCATCATCGCCGCACTATCGACTTGCCGTTGAGAAAATCTGCGTGCTGCTAAAGCGACAGCCACAGCCGCTAAAATGACCGATAGCAATGTGGCCAAGCCTAAAAACCGCTGCGCGCGATCGAGCGCTGTGCGCACTTCAGATCGTGAATCACGCACGGTTTCAATACGTTCACCACGTTGCATGGTGGGCGCGAATTCCTTTTTAAACGTGTCGATGGCCAGCGTATCTCCCGCCAACAACATGCGGTAGGTGACGCGGCTACCCACCTGCACTAAACCGGTCGCTTTCAGATCAGCATCATTGAGCAACACGCGCGGCATCACGCCAAAATAATCGAGCACGCTATCGGGTTCTTTGGTGATAACACCCGCGATTTTTAACTGCACATCGCCCACTTTCAACATATCGCCAACACCAATATTGACGCGGGCTAACAAGGTATCCGGCACCCACACTGTGCCCACTTTTGGCACGCCATCCGCTTCCCGGTCGGGCGCGCCCAAGGCATCGGTCACGCGCATTTTGCCGCGTAACGGAAAGTTATCCGACACCGCTTTAATTTCGGCTAAATTAACGCCCTGCCCCTTATCGGCGTCGCCCGCCACCATGCTGGGGAAAGTCACGGTCTGTGCAATCGTTAAGCCTAGCGCCTGCGCCCGCTCGCGGAAGGCCGCGCGCGTGGGTTTGTCGGTAATTACCGCTGCGTCGGAAGCGATTAATTCATTGGCTTGGCGGTTCAACGCACCTTCAACACGATCAGCAAAAAAACCGACTGTAGTCACGCTGGCTACTGCTACAAACAGCGCTGCAATCAACACGCGTGCTTCGCCTGCGCGCCAATTGCGGCGCAGCATTTTTAGGGATAGTAAAAATATTTTCATCATGACACCTCTAAAAAGTTAATTTTCTAAGTTAGGCTAGGCGCGTGCGAAAAATTTTGACGACGCATATATTTGATATGTTAGGAAAAAATTTTCGCACGCAACAACGCATAACAACGAAAAGTAAATTTTGAGAGGTGTCATGGTTTCTTACTCGCCTTCGGTCACTACACCATCGACGATAACTAAGCGCCGTGCGCAGCGTTTAGCCAGGGTGTGGTCGTGGGTTACTAAAATTAACGTGGTGCCGCGCTCTCGATTAAGCGTAAACAATAAATCCACCATCGCCGCACCGGTTTTACCGTCTAAGTTGCCCGTCGGCTCGTCAGCAAAAAGCAACTTAGGCTCAGTCACAAACGCCCGTGCAATAGCAACCCGCTGCTGCTCGCCGCCAGATAACTGCTTAGGATAATGCGTCATGCGCGCGCCCAAACCAACGCGCTGCAAAATAGCCTGCGCCCGCGCGGTCGCATTGGGCGCACCCGCAAGCTCCAAGGGTAACATTACGTTTTCAAGTGCGGTGAGCGAAGGTAGCAACTGGAAAGATTGAAACACAAAGCCCACCCGCTCGCCGCGCAGCTTAGCGCGGCCATCTTCAGTTAGCCCAAAAATCGACACGCCATCAATTTTTACTTCGCCGCTGGTTGGCATATCCAAACCCGCCATCAGCCCCAACAATGTCGACTTACCCGAACCCGACGCGCCTACCACCGCCACGGTGTCGCCTGCCGCCACGGTAAAGCTAGCGTTATTGACGATGGTCAGTTTGGCCTCTGCCGTGGAAACTTCTTTTAATAGATTAGTGACTTCAACCACCAGCGGCGTGGCGGGTTGCACAGCATTTGCATTAGGGTTCATAGGGGAATTTGAGTGGATTTGCAGAAAATTTACATGATTCTATTGTAACGGCAGCAGCTTAAGTGATTATTAAGGCTTTATAAATATAGATTGTAGATGTGGGCGAAAGGCAGAAATTACAATGCCGCCTGCGTTGGTAGGCGCACAATTTAACGCAGTTTCATGGGCTGAAGATGCCCTATTTTAGGGCGTCTTCAGCCTGTTTTAAGGTGAATTTTCAGTGGGATATTGATCGTCATAATTTTAAAACAATTAAAGCGTACAACATGAATACCTAAACTACCCGCAAAATCGATGACATCCATTATCAACCCGTCCCCCGTTGCACCGTCTACCAGATTCACTTTGAC
>JAYUOW010000060.1:0-5977 GCA_043760555.1 Betaproteobacteria bacterium | reverse complement strand
GCTCGCGCATAGCCATAGCCTGCAAGCTCGGTCGTGTAGGTGCGGCCATCAGTGGCGAGCATATTCATACTGCCCTGCCGCAGGCCGCTGCCAGTGGGCGAAAACCGCAAACTAATTAAGCAACTTGCGTTCGTCGCCAGCGCAATAGTGCAGCCGTTATTACTAATACTAAAGTCGCCACTCGATAAACTGGGTGCGCCAAAATTCATCGGTGCGGTCGTAAAATTAGTTACCTTTAATTCTAAATCAGCATTAGGCGCACCCACATCGGCGTCACCAAAACCCACGCGCGTCGCAATCGCCACGCTGTTGTCGCGCGCTAAGCGCACGGCTGCTGCGGCATCAATAATGCCAGCACCACAGGTTGTTAGTTTGCAACTACCATCTGGAAAAGGCCGCACGCTGGCCTGTAACATACGACGCGCCAATGCGGGCGTTAAATCCGGTCGCATCGCCAGCATAAGCGACAACGTGCCGCTTACCACGGGTGCAGAAAAACTCGTGCCGCTAATACCTGTGGTGATGGGGTTGCCAATGGTTGTGGCACCCGAATTTCCCAGCGTTACAAAATCACCACCGTCGCCACCAGGTGCTGTTAAAGCAATGGTGCTGGCAAAGTTAGAATACGATGCCTTCGCACCCGTGCGGCCAATCGCGCCCACGCTAATCACGCCATTGCAGCTGGCGGGGCTGTGCGGCAACGCTGTGGCGTCATTACCGGCTGACGCCACTACCATCACGCCTAAATTATTTAGCTGGGTAACGGCGGCTTGGTAACTGCCACTACAACTATTTACGGAGCCTAAACTTAAGTTAATAATTTTAGCGGGCATGCTATTAGCGGGCACGCCGACAATGGTTTGTCCGGCTGACCATAACATTGCATCAATGGTGTCGGATGACAAGCCACCGCACTTGCCCAGCGAGCGAACGCTTAAAATACGCGCATTCCAATCCATGCCAGCCGTGTTTAAACCATTATTTGCCGCCGCCCCAATGGTGCCCGCCACAGCGGTGCCGTGCCAGCTTGAATTTTCCACATCACAGGCTTTAAAGCGATCTGTGGCTTTGTCGGCCGTACTTACAAAATCACCCACATCCAATGGGCTAGCGTCGCGCCCATCGCCATCAGCTGCCGCTGCGGCATCCGAAATAAAATCATGCCCCAGCGTTTCGCGCCCCACTAAATCAGGATGGTTTGTGGCACCTGAGTCAATAACTGCCACCACCACGTCGCGCGACCCAGTAGTGATGTCCCACGCTGCTTGCGTATTCACGCCACCTAAAATATCGCTGTGATGCCATTGCGCGGCGTAGTTGGGGTCAGTAGCGATTGCGTGCGGATACACCCAGTCATCCGGCTCCGCAGACGCTACATTGGGGTTGCGCACCAATTGTGCCGCCATTGCCAACAGCTGCGTGCGGCTGCGCCCGCTAGCTAACGCCAGCACATGCGCCCCCGTGCCCAAGGTGCGCACAAAGCGTACATTTTCACCCGCGAGGGAAGATAAGTCGGCTAGATTGTCTTTAAGCCAGGCTTGCGGTGTGGCTTTGGCGGTTGAGTTTGCTACTTTGCTATTGGCAGCTAAAACGGGTTCGTTTAGCGTGATGATGAGCTGGGTGATGGGGCGGTCTGCGCGCGCAACCTTTGCTAGGCGGCCTTCTTCGCGCTGCGGATAAACGATCGGTGCGGCTGACACACTGGCTGATATACACAAGCAACCGAGTAACGCTGCCTGCAAACTAGCGTTCGTAGTCGAAACGGGCTTGGGTGAAATATTAGACGCACTACAAAGCGCGCGAATAAACGAAAGCTTGAACATCGGATTCCCTAAAAATAAACAATAAAAAACCGTAGATATGCGTTGTAACACTAAACACGTCGTTGCGCTATGAAGAACTAACGTATCACGCGCAATCTCCGCACGAGTGATCGTGATGTAGACATGCGGAATCACCGAGAAGTTGCATTTGTGGTGTCTTTTTAGCTGTAAGAATAAGCTGTAAACGCCCTATTTACAGCCGCCTTCAGCTATTATTACAATCGGATTTATTGGTTGCCTAGCAAAATCACTTACTAAAGCTAAGCCTAACAGCCTGCGCCGCACGCAAATAATCGGCCAGCGTTAAACGCATCGAATATTCAAGTGAGCCCGCGTTAAACGCAATATGCGTATTGGTAAAAATTGAATCGTCCACATACAAACTAAACGGCAACACCGGCTCCCCAAACGGCGGGACTGAGCCCGGTACCAAACCCGTAAGCGTCAGTAGTTCAGCAGCAGTCGCAAAGCGCGTGCGACGCACCTGCAGCGCTGCACGCAGGCGCGTGGAATCTAATTGTAAAGCGGCGCTCAACACAAACAGCGCAAAAGTATCATCGCACTTCAGCAGTAACGATTTTCCACCAATTGCCAACGCATCGCCCCGCTCGCGCGCAGAATCAGCTGATGTAGTGGTGGCGATGTGGTGCGATTCTTCCCACTCAATGTGCAAACTGCGCAGATGATTTTGAATGCGTTGGGTAACGCTGTTTTCGCTGAAGGCAATATGTGTGTTCAATTTAATGCGTGAAACCTAAAAAGTAACAGCCCCAAGATACCCTATTTTCGGGCGTCTTGGGGCTATTTTATCGCATAAAAATTACTGTAACTATGTACGTGGCGCCCGCACCGCCTGCCACACCGCCGCAGGCAATAATTTTTGCGCCGCAGTCAAAAGCGCTGCAACAATACCAATGTCATCCAACCAACCTAAAATCGGAATGGCATCCGGAATAAAATCAATCGGCGACACCAAATAAAGCATCGCTAGCACCAACAAAGCCTTCACGTGCGCAGGTGTGCCCGCATGGCGAAACGTGCGCCATGCGATGGCTAATTCGCGACGGAATTTTAGGAGGCTGAACCATTTTATTGCACGCATGAGAGTCCTTAAGGTGGGCATCGCGATTAGCGTCGGCGGGTTGGGCAATTTTTGCAATGCAATGCAGTTAACGCACGCATTGCAGCAGCGATGACGCAGGCAATGCGCGCACCACCCTATTGCTGCAAATTTATACATGTTGCGCCTAAATAAGTCATTTTTTGTTGCGCTGCAACAACGCTGAACTACCTTCAATAAGCGATTTGCCGAATTTAGTTAGGGAGCTACATATAAAGTGCGTAAAATTCACAGAATAGAACAATTTTAGTTAAAAGTGCCTACCTGTAAAATTGAGGTTGCCAACTTTTTCGCTTACCGTCACCAAACTTGAGACTCGCATGTCATCTACCAGCCGAACAATCCGCCAACTTTTCTCCACGGCAACGCATCGCGCATGCGCACGCGTCGCCGCCCTAGCAATCCCCTTGAGCGCTATCGCGATAGGCTTTATACCGATCGCGGCACAACCCGTTGATGCCAATGTGCAATTGGCTGCCCCGGTAGTCAAGCCACCAAAGCCCGAAGCCAGTATAAACACAGCGTTGACCATTCTTGCCAATGCGCCACCAACGGTAAGTATCACCACCCCCGTGAATAACGCTGCGTTCACCGCGCCAGCAACAATTGCGCTAGCCGCAACCGCCGCTGATACCGACGGCACCATCACCAAAGTAGAATTCTTTAGAGGCACCTCGTCAATCGGCAGCGACACTACCAGTCCTTACACCTTCAGCTGGACAAACGTAGCCGCCGGCACTTACGCTATCACCGCAAAAGCCACGGATAACGCCAACGCAGTCACTACGTCGAGCGCAATCAACATCACCGTCACCGCAGCAAACACGCCACCCACGGTAAGCCTCACCGCCCCCGCCAACAACGCAACATTTGTAGCTCCCGCAACCATTGCGCTTGCCGCAACTGCTGCGGATGCAAACGGTACGGTAAGCAAAGTGGAGTTTTTCAACGGTGCAAATTTGCTGGGCAGCGACACCACCAGTCCTTACACCTTCAGCTGGACAAACGTAGCCGCAGGCACCTACGCTATCACCGCAAAAGCCACGGATAACGCCAACGCAGTCACTACGTCGAGCGTAATTAACATCACCGTTACCGCAGCAAACACCCCGCCAACGGTAAGCCTCACCGCCCCTGCAAATAACGCAACATTTGTAGCTCCCGCAACCATTGCGCTTGCCGCAACCGCTGCGGATGCAAACGGCACGGTAAGCAAAGTAGAGTTCTTCAACGGCACCACATCTTTAGGCAGCGACACCTCAAGCCCCTATACATTTAGCTGGACAAGCGTCGCTGCAGGCACCTATACCATTGCTGCTAAAGCAACCGATAATGCCGGTGCAATAACCACTTCAAGCATCATCAATATCACGGTAACAGCGCCAAATGCAGCGCCAACCGTGACTGTCACCGCGCCCGCTAACAACGCAACATTTGCAGCGCCTGCTACCATCGCACTTGCCGCTACAGCCGCAGACACCAACGGAACAATAAGCAAAGTAGAGTTTTTCAACGGCACAACTTTGCTGGGTAGCGACACTACAAGCCCCTACACATTTAGCTGGACAAGCGTAGCTGCGGGCACTTATGCCATTACTGCTAAAGCCACAGACAATGCCGGTGCTGTAACCACTTCAAGCGTGATCAATCTCGTAGTCAATGCACCAAACGCCGCGCCCACGGTAAGCCTAACTTCACCCTCAAACAATGCCACCTTCACCGCACCGGCAACGGTAGCCCTTGCGGCAAATGCAGCAGACACAAATGGCACCATCTCCAAAGTAGAATTCTTCAGCGGCGCTACTTTACTGGGCGGCGATACCACCTCACCCTATACCTTTAGTTGGACGAGCGTTGCCGCCGGTAGCTATGCCATTACCGCCAAGGCTACAGACAATGCAGGTGCAGTCACTACTTCGGGCATTATCAATATCGTTGTCAGTGCGCCAAACGCCGCGCCAACCGTAAGCATTACGGCACCCGCAAATAACGCTACCTTCACCGCACCGGCCACGGTAGCGCTTGCCGCTACGGCTACTGATTCCAACGGTACAGTTACCAAAGTAGAGTTTTTCAACGGTGCCACTTTACTTGGGAGCGATACCACTTCACCCTATGCTTTTAGCTGGACGAGCGTTGCTGCTGGTAGCTACGCCATTACCGCAAAAGCTACAGATAATGCGGGTGCGGTCACCACTTCAAGCGCAATAAATATCACCGTTACCAGCAACTCGTTACCCACCGTCAGCCTCACAGCACCTGCCGATCATGCGGCCTTCACCGCGCCTGCCACCATCGCGCTTGCAGCGACGGCTAGCGATACGGGTGGGACCATCAACAAAGTAGAATTTTTCAATGGTGCCACATTGCTTGGCAGCGATACCACCGCACCCTACACAAAAAGCTGGACAGGGGTAGCCATCGGCAATTATGTAGTTACCGCAAAAGCCACCGATAACAATGGTGGTGTGGCCACCTCTGCGCCACTCAATATTCATGTGACGGACGGCTTCCCCTTCGTAAATATAGTCGCACCGATCAACAACGCTACCTTCGTTGCTGGCACTGCCATTCCCGTAAGCGCCATAGCCAGTGCCACTAATACAAAAACGATTACTAAGGTTGAATACTATGTAGACAATATTTTGTGGCTCACAGCGCCCGCGGCCCTGCCCAACGCTGCACCTGTTAATGTAACGAATCTGAGCGTGGGCAATCACAGCTTATTCGTATACGCCTACGATAGTACAAACAGCGTCATGAATTCCGACACGGTCACCTTTACTGTCACCCCGAAGGTGTATTCAACCGCCATCACCAGCCCTGCTAACGGTGCAACCTATATGGAACCCGCCACCATTGCGCTGACTGCTTCAGCTACTGCGGTAGCACCGGGCACCGCCATTACGCGCATTGACTACTACCGCGGCACGAACCTGCTAGGTGGTGCCACGACAGCACCGTATAGCTACACATGGAGCGCAGCCCCATCAGGCAGGCATCGCTTAACGGCGGTAGCCACAGATAACTTAGG
>JAYUOW010000059.1:0-2145 GCA_043760555.1 Betaproteobacteria bacterium | reverse complement strand
GGCGGGGGCCAGCCACGCTTGGCGGACGACACTGGATTCCCGCCTGCGCGGGAACGACGAAACGTAGAAGTGCGAGCGCTTATGTCATTTGTCATCGGCATCGGATGCCACACATGAACCGCATCGGCTGCTCCACATGATCCGCATCGGATGCTTCGGTGGCACCTTTGATCCCGTGCACAAAGGCCATGTGGCGCTGGCGGTGGCAGCGGTTCGATTATTGCAGCTAAACACGCTAATTGTGTTGCCCGTGGGTAATCCCTATTACCGTGGTCGCATGCCGATTGCGAGCCCGCAGCAGCGTAACGCCATGCTGGAATTAGCCTTTGCGCACGAGCCTTTTTTTGCGCAGGGCGAGTGTAAGGTAGTGATTGATTCGCGTGAGCAACGTCGTACTGGCCCTACCTATACGATTGATACCTTAATTGAATTGAAGCGAGAGAATGGTGCAGACGCCAGCTTGATATGGATTATTGGCAGCGATGCCTTCGCACAATTACACACGTGGACGCGCTACGACGAACTGTTTAACTACGCCCATTTCGCAGTTGCTACTAGACGCGAAAACGGCATAACGCCTTCTATAATAATGCCTGAAGACGCCCTAAATACGGGCATCTTCAAGCATCAGCTTAGCACTAGTGAAGCACTTTTTAATGCAGGGTCGCATGGCGCTTGGATGCCGTTAGTCGTTGATCTGCCAGATGCTTCTTCTACCGAAGCCCGGGCGGCGGCGGCAACAAAAAACGCAAAAGCGCTCAATGATTTATTATGTCCGTCTGTCGCGCAGTTCATTGCAGACAATCGGCTTTACCAATAAAGTACCGTATCAACTTTTTAATTAACTAACCCTCGGGGGCAATTTTCAACAACATGGCTAAATCAACTTCTAAATCGGCTGCAAAAATTTCATCAACACTTACACCGCTGGCAAATCTGGTCATCGACGCACTGGAAGAAATTAAAGCGCGCGACATTCTGATGCTCGACGTTACCCACATCACGTCAGTTTGCGACTTCGTGGTGATTACCAGCGCTGACTCCACCCGCCAAACCAAAGCGCTCGCCCGCAACGTGCTCGACCGTGCGCGTGAGGCCGGACACAGCGTAGTGGGGCTGGAAGGTGAACAAGCTGGTGAATGGGTACTGGTTGATTTGGGCGATATCGTCATCCATATTCTGCAACCCGTCGCGCGTGAGTACTACAACCTAGAAGAACGCTGGGAAGAAGGCCGCGTGGTGTTCCCGATTCCAGTTGCGAAAAAAACCAAGGCCGCTACGACGATTGATGATGTGTTGGCACGAAAAGCAGCGAGCACTGCCGCTCCAAAAGTAGTAAGGAAAAAAGCTGTCGCTAAAAAGCCGGCAGTGGCAAAAGTTGCAGTGAAGAGATCTGTTGCGAAGAAAGTAACCGCGCCGAAAGTCGTCGCCAAAACAGTAGCGAAGACACCTGCTAAAGTTGTTAAGGCAATCAAAACCGTCGCAAAACCAACCAAGGTTGTAGTGAAAAAAGTGGCGGCTAAAGTTGTCGCACCTAAAGCGGTGGTGAAGAAAAAACCAGTTACTAAGGTGGCAGTTAAAGTTACTAAAAAAGTGGCTGCGACTAAGCCAGTTGCTAAGGCCGTCGTAAAAAAAGCGGTCACAAAGAAACCAGTTGCAAAAGTAGCAGTAAAAAAACCTACAGCCAAAGTAGCGGCAAAAACGGTGGCAAAGGTTGGGGCCAAAGTAGCTAAGAAACCGGCGGATAAAGTAGCTGTAAAAGTCGCTGCTAAAGTACCTGCTAAAGCGGTCAAAAAAGTTACAAAGAGCACAGTGCAGACGCCCGTAAATAGGGCATCTACAGCCATTAAAAAGCCAGTTACCAAAGCCAAACCGGTCGCAAAAGCTGTACCTAAGACGATTACCAAAACGGCATTAAGCGTGCTTAAAAAAGCAGTTGCCAAGGTCGTCGCCAAACCGCAACCAATGGCGAAAGCGACAGTAAAGAAAGCAACCAAACCCGCTCCGAAAACCGCTGTCAAAGCAACAACCAAAACTGCACCAAAAGCGGCGGTCAAAGCAAAAGTTGCTGCCAAACCCGTCGCCCGCAAAAAGGGCTAATTGAAGCTCACTATCGTAGCCTTAGGGCATAAGCTACCCGCTTGG
>JAYUOW010000058.1:0-6013 GCA_043760555.1 Betaproteobacteria bacterium | reverse complement strand
CGTTACTACCAAAACTCAGTATCTCTTTGCCATCGCGAGAGATCAAATATTTATGAAAATTCCATTTTGGTCGCTGACCAGTTGATTTTGCCAACGCTTCGTATAAAGGATTAGCAGTTGGTGCGCTTACCGACACTTTTTCGAGCATCGGGAATTTCACTTTAAATAATCTTTCGCAAAACTCTGCGACCTCGGCATTGCTGCCAGGCTCCTGTTTACCAAAATCATTCGACGGCACGCCGATGATGACAAGCCCATTTTCACGGTATTTGTCATAAACCTTTTGCAATCCTTCATACTGGGGCGTATAACCACATTTGCTCGCCGTATTCACGACCAACACGACTTTGCCGGCGTATTGGCATAAATTTGCGGCATCGCCTTTAATGTTGTTGATCTGGTGATCCAGCACCGCTGGACACGCCGCCGCTGACGTAGTTGCGGACACAAAGCAAAGCGCGCCGCCCAGTAGCACCGACAAGTACACTGAAGTTTGGATTTTCATAGTCAATATTCGTCAATAAAAATGATCCCAGATTATAGGGCATATCCCGCCGCACCAAGCCAAATTCAACCTAAATCCGCAATCCACCAAGGAAAATAAGTAATGCTAACTAGCACCACGTCAAGCTTTAAAGGCAATAAATCAACACTTCCGCAAAAGCCTTGCGTAGTATGCGGCCGCGCGATGACGTGGCGCAAAAGCTGGGAGAAAAACTGGGAGCAGGTAAAGTACTGCTCAGAGAAATGCCGGAAAGGACTTAAATGATGGCTTCCGCCCCTAAAACACGTAATTTGGTCGTTATTTTAGGCGATCAATTAAATTTGGATAGTGCCGCACTGGCCGACTTTGATGCATCACAAGACGCCATTTTAATGGCAGAAGTAACAGATGAATCCACCCACGTTTGGAGTCATAGAACGCGCACCGCCCTCTTTTTATCCGCGATGCGACACTTCGCCGACGCACTCGTCGCGCAGTTCGGAAGCCACCTAAATTTGACGTATTTGAAGCTCGGCGAGCACCCTCATAAATGCCTTGGAGACGCCCTATTTACGGCACTCTCCAGCCATGCTCCAAAGCAGATAATCGTCGTTGAGCCAGGCGATTATCGCGTGCAAGAATTGTTGAATAAAACCGCAATAGCAGCAAATACGCCGCTGATCATGCGCGACGACACGCATTTTTTAATCTCCAAACACGCCTTTGCGCAATGGGCCAAACCGTACAAGCAAATCCGCATGGAGTTTTTCTACCGCCACATGCGAAAAACGCACGACGTAATGATGGAGGACGGCGACCCTGTCGGAGGCAAATGGAATTTTGACGCCGATAATCGCGGCGCATTCGACAAAGCTGGCCCCAGAGATTTAAAACCCGCACCTACCTTCGCGACCGACGAGATCACCCAAGCCGTGTTTACAACCGTTGAGGCGCACTTTGCAGGCCATCCTGGCAGCCTCGAGCACTTTATTTGGCCTGTCACTAGGACGCAAGCATTGGAAGCTTTAAAAGCCTTCATGCGCGACCGGATGGCCTATTTTGGCCTCTACCAAGATGCCATGTGGATTGACCAACCATTGCTCTACCATAGCCTGCTGTCGTCATCACTCAATTTAAAGTTGTTAAACCCGCGCGAAGTCATCGACGCCGCAGTAGCCGAATGGCAGGCAGGCCGCGCGCCAATTGAAGCGGTAGAAGGATTCGTGCGGCAAATTTTGGGTTGGCGGGAATTTATTCGCGGCATGTACTGGCTCGATATGCCAAACATGAAAACCGCTAACCACTTTAACCACCAACGCCCGCTTCCTGCATGGTATTGGACTGGCAAAACCGATATGAAGTGCATGCAACAATCCGTCCAGCAAACACTCGATTATGGCTATGCCCACCATATTCAACGGCTGATGATTACCGGTATCTTCGGCTTACTCGCAGAAATTGAACCTACCCAAGTCGCAGATTGGTATTTAGCGGTGTATGTGGACGCTATTGAATGGGCGGAGCTGCCAAATGTTGTGGGCATGGCGCTGTACGCCAACGGTGGCCGATTTACATCCAAACCCTACATCGCCAGTGGCGCCTATGTGAAGCGGATGAGCAATTACTGCGGCTCTTGCCGCTACAAGCCAGAACTAAAAACGGGGCCAAAAGCATGTCCGATAACCACGCTTTATTGGAATTTTTTAATTAAACACGAAACCGAAATGGCAAAAAACCCGAGAACCTCACTCATGGTTCGCAACGTAGCTCGATTTGACGAAGATGAGCGCGCCGCTATTCAAACCCAAGCCGCAACCTTGCTCACTAATATTAACGCAGCCTGAGCTTAGTCAATACCGCGTCCCAAACCATCCTTATCGCGCGCTTCACCACAAAACGCCGCGATAATAATTGCGCATTTAGCTGCCGATTAATCGCTTTTTGATCCGCCATCGCGCGACGAAAACGGGCATCGCGCACCACTTGCGTAACAGGCGGATGGGCTTCTAAAATCTTTGTTATCACCGCTTCACTAGCCGCACCCGAAAACTCACGCGTACAAAATGCATCCAACTTATCCAACATTTCCTGCTGAGACGACTCAACACAAGCTTGAAGCGCACCCAACCACGCCGCCTCCGTGTTTTCAACCACATGCGCAACACCCAAATCGCGAATCGCCAAATACGGCTCCACTGCACTTAGTATTGGTATTGCGCCAATTTGTTTGGCGTTGAGCAATACGTTTAGGGTTTTGAATTTACTGTTCACGTGGGGCTCGCCGGGATGTAACAATATCGTAACGCCCTGCAGGCGTAACGTCCGCAACACACTATCTAGGTCATAATTAAACGGTTTCAACACCAATCTAATTTTAGGCGCGTGTCGAATCAGTGCAACGATTATCTGGGCGATTTGCGGCATCCTGCGATCACCCACAAGATGGAGCTCAAGCGTGTGCGTGGCCGATAGCGCCACCAACGCGGGCATGACAAAGCGCAGCATTGCATCTCCGCGATGCGTGCCCCCAATGAAAGCGAGCTTCAGCTGCGCAGATTGGGGTTCAAGCGATAGCGCGCTTAATTTCAGCTCAATCGGCGGCAGAACTGCCACTTGATGATGGAGCTTTTCATCCAAAAAATAGGTTCGCAGGGCGGTGGTCGAAACAAACACGCCGGAAAAACTTTGCAATGTAGCACGAACCGTGTCCGCTTTATACGCTCCGTATTCGGCTTGATATGCGGTCGAGTCGGCTAGTATAACTAAATTATCATCAACAAAATAATAGTGGGGTATCTGCACCTGCTTTGCATAGGCAATGACCGCATCCATCCCAAACAAATCACGAGCAATGATGATGGATGAAGCCCCGACCAACTCTTCTGGCAAGGTGCCCTGCCATTGCTGATACACCAGCACACGTAATCGCGCACGAACCACGACTGGCAACCGATCGAAAAATAAGGTAATAGACGCATCATACGAAGACACCAGCACCGCAACGGTTCCTTGTAATGTGCCCAAAATGCCCGTATTTATTGGCTCTACAACGGACGAATACCAAAGCTTTGATCGAAACGCCAATGCTATCGCGGCAATCGCTTGCGTGGCCTCGGCAGAAAGCGTGCTAGGTATAGCGAGTACATCATATTGAGCAAAATTGGCAGGCCGTAGCGCCTCGTTGCGAGGCAAGTGCATCCACTCGTTAGCCAGCCACAATTCAACGCCATAGGTGTTACCCAAACTCTCACCGCGCATCGGCCCATCAATACGCCCTACGGCCACATCCACCGCCAAAAGTTCGTAGGATTGCGCAATGCGACACCATAAATCCCAATCGCAAAGCCGCGCGATAGCGATATGCGGATCATACAAACCAACATCTTCCAACACGTCGCGATGCACCAACACCGCATTGTTAGATATAAAGTTATGGCTATGCAACATGGTCTGTGCCGACCCACCTCGGCCAAAATTCCGCAATACTGCAGGCTGCTGCGTGGTGGCGTCGGGCAAATGAATATCAACATATCCGTAAACAAATTTTGCCCCATTGGTTCTGGCGGCGGCAAGCAATTGACTCAAAGCATCTGGTAAAAACTCGTCATCATCAAAAGCAAACGCAATAAATTCACCGCGTGCTTTCTGGTAAGCTTCGAACTCAGAAATGGCTGGGAGCCCAATGTTTACGGGGTGTTTGAGGCAGCTTACACGGGGGTCGGCGAGCATTATTTCTGCTAGTAATGTGGCCGTTCCGTCCACTGAAGCATCATCAACAATGATAAGCTCTAGGATCACGTCTTTTTGCGACAAAATCGAACGTACCGCACGCAAAAACAACCCTGATTGCGCTCGACAAAAGGTGGGTAACAGCACAGAAAGCTCTATTGGCAGATTGTTTAGCCAGTTATCACCTGGATGCCACGTGGTATTTGTAATTAGCGGCTTTACTTTCAATTTTCTTCTTAGCCCAAAATACTGCAATCTAAAATTCTAGCTTACAAACCGCATGAACGCTAATTCGCCGCAAGCAGCAGCACAAACATCGGAAATCCATTTGACACAAAATTGCCGACTTTGCCACGTTTTGGTGATTGCACCAGAATACAGCCCATCCCTTGCACTGGTCGCGAGCTACACACTCGGAGAACTAGAAAAGCAAGACTCACTCCTGCTTCGTGTTAGGACTGCGCGCGAGGCGTCCGCCGAAGACCTCTCTTGGTCCGATATCGTGTTCGCAGTGCGCCCCGCTACTGCCGCGATGGCAACGTTAGTCTCTGAGGCTAAACGCATCCAACGAATCGTAATGTGTCATTGGGACGACGACTTACTTTCCATCCCGCAGGAATCAAGCAGTTACGCGTATTTTTCGCGGCCAGGAGTACGAAATCTAACTTTGCGCACTTTACTTCTTGCCGACGTGCTCCTCACTTCTTCAAATACACTCGCGGCATACTTGCAATCGATACTAAACCATCATGAGCGTACTGTCATTCCCATAATCGTGTTGCCGGTACCTGCACTAGATAGTCTTAGCAACATTAAAACCAATGAAGACCACCTATACAATTCCAATACTAAACCCATGACTATCGGCTATGCCGGATCTGCTGATCAAACCGACCTACTACAAGAGCTTATCATACCATCGCTTGAAAAGTTATGGTCCGCTGGACACAATATCCGATTGCAAATAATTGGGCCAACTTTGCGCGTGAACCCACGATGGTGCCAGCTTGTTACAAAAATACCCGCAACCAAAACCTATGCAGAATGGCTTTCACTCCGAAATAACCTGCGCTGGGATCTTGCAGTCGCACCTTTGGCAACGGGACACTTTTATAGCTGCAAATACTACAATAAATACCTTGAATTCAGCGCCGCAGGAATTGCATGTTTGTTTTCAAACGTCCCCCCGTTCAACACTATTGTGCATCATGAAATCAACGGTTTTCTGACCGAAAACACACCTCCCGCTTGGGCTCAAGCCATCGCCGAACTCGCGAACTCGCCCATACGGAACAATGTCGCAAAAACAGCGCTTGCTGATGTCGCAGCAAACTATTCGCTAGCGCTAGCAGCTGATGAAACTAAACGCTTGCTAGGGCAATGGTTCGAGTTTCGCGCGAATCCAGTAGAGCCTTCGAGCTATATAACGCTGCATAAGCATATCTGCTGGCTCCACACAAACATCTTGAGGCGCTATCTTTGACCCCGTTGGTATTTCGCCAACAACACCCATCTCGGACGCAATAAACCGCCTACGCGGCAGACCGGCACCTTGATAGCACCTCTCGTATGCCGGACGAACACCCTAATGCGCCATGCACCGCGATTTGTGAGATCCACATCCGCGAACTGAAATCTGACGATGTCGTGAGTTGCTGCAACCGGCAAAGATTGGGTTTGATTAATCTCGATTACATTATTGCCATCAACCAATTCAACGCCGATGACACCCACTCCGCGCACACCCATCTCGACCGGTACTTCAACCGCTGAAAGAATCCCGGTTTCTAGCGACAACAT
>JAYUOW010000057.1:0-18432 GCA_043760555.1 Betaproteobacteria bacterium | reverse complement strand
CCATTCACCCGTTATACGTGGATAAACGCGATTTGTCCAGCTTTAATACTTAACTAGTTGATGCAGCAACTAAATACCCAAAGGAAGAATTTACCGTGGACTGTGGCAAGGTTGCGTTTGTAACTAATTTTGGGCGTAAAAAAGCCCGCGAGTGCGGGCTTTTTATGCAGAGAAACCTGCGTTTAGAATGCGAGACAAACGCTATAAGAGTTAGAGTCAGCAATGCTGGCTGTGGCCACCGCAACAGATGGTGCACTTGCAAGTGCCACCCGCACCGAACCAGCTTCGGTAACGCCATCATCCAACTGCGTATCGAGCTGTTTCGCAAACTTACCCAAAATACCCGTAGAGCAAATGGTATAGGTTCCAATTAATGGTGTTGGCGTTAAGATAATTGTATCGCTTGAAATTCCCATTTCTAAACCGACTGCGTTCTTAGGAGCATAGTCTACTGCAGTGGGGGTAGTTGGACCACTCAAAAACCCCGCGAGCCGAACATGTTGCCAAAATAAAACGGATTCATCTGTTCCCGTTGTGGAATTCCATAGACCATCAATTCGGCCGTTTCCAACTAAGCCTGCAGGTGTTAATGCCTTTGTCGCGCCATTTATTGCTGTATCAGCAGTTGGGTGATCGCCCGGAATTGCACGGTAGCGGCTTTGATAACCATACAGAGCAGTTTGTATACGCGTAAAGTCCTGTGATAAGCCCGTTACTTTGGCACTATTAATCAATTCTTGCCCTTTCAGCACGCCGCCAAGCAGCAAGCCGATAATAACCAACACAATTGCGATTTCAACCAAGGTAAAGCCAGATTGTTGTTTTTTCATTTAAAGCTCCTGAGGATTGGTATAGTGCAAAAATGCCATTTATGGTTATGGCTATCGAGGCGCTGCTTGCTAGACATGCATTTAAGCAATTGCCGTGCCAAGCCAAAAATAGCAGTTTTATGGCCGATTTGGGGAACCGTGTCAGCTTTTTAGACGTTACCCTGTCGAAAAGCCAACACAACCAAATTGGCTGTCGAGTTGTCGACAATCTGGTCACGAAGTCGCAATCACGCGACGCGGGGCAAACGCCCGCTTTGAGCCGTGACGTGGTGCTAATATACTTATGAATCCAATCCACGACGCTTTTTTCCGCCACGCTAAATCTTATGCCGCTCACCCGTACCCAACCCTTGCCGCTAGAAAATTTTTTACAACGCCATCGGCGCTGGGTAATTATTGCCATGCTGGTAGCCTTGCACATGGGCTTGAGCGCGGTGGCGGGTAGCGCGTTTCAGCGGGTGTGGTTGCTGATTCACTTCGGCTTATTTTTGCTGTGGCAGCCGTTTGTCAGTACGCAGCGCGAATTGCGGATTGCGGCCGTCGGCGTGCTGTTGGCAATTGTAGTGGCGCTGCTGTATTTTTTAGCGGGTTGGATGCTGGTGATGTGGATTGCAATTTTGATCGGCATCGTTTCGGGCAAGGTGTTCACGTCAAAAGCGCAAAGCCGTAATCGCTTTTATTTTGCGGCGGTGCTGTATTTATTCGCCATCAATTTAATGTGGGTGGTGCCGGTATTTTTGCTGGAAATTCTCAGCTTACCGATAGGCATTAAATACATCGCGATGTATGTGTTGCCCATTGCCATTGCCACTATGGCGTTTTTGCCCTACTCATCGCGTGATGAGGGCGCCACGCAAATTTTTGATTTCTTCTACAGCCTGTTGGTGTTTCAACTGGTGGTGGTGTTGGTTGTCGGGTCAATTGCGTTAATGCGCATTACCGAGAACCAATATTTTAATGCCCTGCTGTTGGCGGTGGCGGGCTTTGCAGGTGCATTGATGACTTTGGCTGTGTTGTGGGGGCCACGCGCAGGCTTCGGCGGCTTGCGCACCTATTTTTCGCGCTACCTAATGAGCGTGGGTATGCCCTTCGAGCTGTGGATGCGGCGCATTGCAGCACTTTCAGAAACGCAAATCGACGCCGCACGCTTTTTAGAACTGGCGATGCAAGAAGTGGCGACCATGCCATGGATTGTCGGCGGCGTGTGGAACACCAACGGTAGCCTGAGCACCACAACTAACACCCAACCGCTTAAAGCTAGGGGCGACAAAACGGCAACACAATTTACAGCATCAAGCAGCGGTGGATTTGGACTGCTAAAAGGCCATGAAGCGCGGTTTCAATACCATGATTTAAACGTCGCGTTTTACACTGAAATTCGGCTGTCACCCGCGCTGTTCCTGCATCTACGGCTATTGGCGCAAGTAGTAGCAGAGTTCTACGAGGGCAAGCGCCGTGAAGCCACCATGAAGCAAAATGCCTATATGACAGCGGTGCATGAAACAGGCGCTAAGCTTACCCATGACATTAAAAATTTATTGCAATCGCTGTTGGTGTTAAGTTCCGCACAGGCCTCGCAAGTCAACGATGCCGCGAGCGCGTCGGCAGAAACTACCACTGCCTACTCAGAAATGCTCGGGCGGCAATTGCCGCACTTAACCAAGCGTTTGCAAGCGACTTTGGATAAGCTTGCCAACCCAGAGCAAGCTATGGTCAACGCCCAAGTTGATTTAGCGCAATGGTGGGAAAGTGTGCAGCAGCGACACGCCAGCAACGGCATTATTTTTAGCGATAATGTTGTGCAGGGCGCAGGCTTAAGCAAAGACGTGAAAGTATCGGCGGCGCTGTTTGATACCATGCTGGAAAATTGCTTAGATAATGCAGTGCGCAAACGCTTGCGCGAGCCATTTATAAACATTTCTGTGCAACTCAATATTGCAGCAGCAACGCATGATGCGGTTTCCTTGCGGGTGCAAGATAGCGGCAGCGCGATGAACGCGGTGATCGCGGAAAGCTTATTTCACGCGCCTTTTAGCAACACGCGTAGCGGTGGCTACGGCATCGGTTTATATCAAGTCGCAAGACAAGCTGCGCAGGCAGGTTATAGCTTAACGCTGGCTAAAAACGAAGTCGGATGCGTGGTGTTTTTACTGGCGCCGACGGCCTAGGTGACTAGCGCACATTGCGATTTTGTTGGGTTTTTTTGCGTTTTTTGATTGGTGCTGGCTTGAGTAAAAGGTCGGCATTTGCCACGCTGGGAATTTTCGGCAAGCTCATTTTATTGGTTAGCGGCACACGTTTTTTAATCGGCTTGGTTTGATTGCTGGCCGTGACGTTGCCAGTTGCGACGCTGCCTGTTTTATTGCGCGTGGTACTCGCTACCACTGTGGTAAATTTATCATCGCCACTTTGCACCATGCCCACGTCAGAAGGTGTTAATTGTTGCGCGCTGGCACGAGAAAAATTAGGTTGAATTACGCCGTTTATCCACACCGCTGTCGCACCGTCGCTGCGCTTCATTAGGCCGGTGATGGTTGCGTTTTTAGGCGGGGCTTCAATGTCACCGGTGATTGCTTTAGGCGGGACAATTGGTGGTGGCAGACCGCGCCGTAACCTTGCGGCTTCGAGAGCTGCGCGTTCTTGCGGGGTGAGAAAAAGCGTGCCTAGCGGCGCGGTGATCATTACTGCGTTCGCTGTTGTGCTCACCACCGGCGCGTCTGCCGCAAAGCTTGGTAAGCTCAATAGCGCAATTAAAAATACCATTAAAATATGGCTGAAGATGACCGTATTTAGGGCGTCTTCAGGGTATTGTTCTGCGCTATTTGATGTCGAAAAATTCATTTTGGCGCGTCTGTCGCGGGTGTTGCTGCGACGGCAGATTTATCGCGCAACGTAATCCAATCTAGCGCGCAGCGTGCGGTTAGCGCAGCGGCAATGGCGGCTCCGCCTGCGGTTGCAGGTGCTAATGTGCTGGTGTTGGCGCGGGTCTCATTGCTGGCTGAAAATCGTGCGCGAGCGGGGGGGGCGCTGCGGGCGATGCGACATTGCTGCAGGGGAAAAATACCGCGATTTAAATCTGCAAAGCTAGAAATAAACGCCAATAACTCTGCATCGTGATCGGCGTGCGCCGTGAACGTCACGCGGCTGGCGAGGATGTCGATGGCGGCGTAATTACGACCATCTGCAAACACCACATTGCGTTGCGGCTCGATGGTGTATTCGAGTTGCACCAATTGATGCTGCTGCTTGAGCGCGTTGAGTGTTTCGATAAACGCCATCCGCGCTTCACTGACAAATAAGCCTTTAGCGCGCAGTTTGTCATAGCTGGGCTGCGCATCTTTTAAGCCGCTTTGCTCTTGGCTGGCGTTGTTCAAGCGCGCTTGCGCATCGGCCTTCGCGTTTTTTGCAGCGGCAAAGCTTAAACGTTGCTGCTTCAAATAATAGGCGCTACCAAGCCCTAAGCCAATGGCCAGCAGCGCCGATAACACCGTGATAATAATTGGCCAACGCAGCGACCGCGCTGGTGCGCGTTGCCGCTCTAGCGACTTGGGCGCTAAGACCGGTTGAGTAGCTTGTGCAGACTGGATGCCGGCGTTCATGATTTTGCACCCGCTGGTTTGAACACCACGCGAATTTCAAAGCGTACATCGGCATAATCTTGTGCGTTAGCCGGTGCGCTTTGGCCAGTTATGCTGGCGCTGGGCTGTATTTCCAGCGGTTGCGAATGCAGCTTGGCCGACACCACGCCACGCGCATTGAGTGTTGCCACCAGGTCAGCCACCACGGCATTGGCACGGCGATAGTCGCCGTCAAAACGGGTGAGGGTGGCTTCAAAAATGGCTGCCTGCGCTTTGTGGGCAGCCAGTGGGGCGGCGGTGCTGGCACCCGTCGCAGCGGGTGCGGTGGGTGCGGTGGCTCTGGCCACAGCCGTTTTCGCGGCATCGGCGGCTACTGATTTTACGTCGCTTAAATTAGTCACCAGCGGATTAAATGTGAGTGCAGCCGCAGGGTCTGCCACCACTTGCCATGCAATTTGCGCTAATGAAACTTCTGGCACTTGCGATAACACTGCGGCCACTTCCATCACCATCGCACTTGGTGTTGCCACCGGCGCAATTTGACTGGTGTAGAAAGTAGCGGTATCGCGCACGGTGTCAGGTGATGTGCTTTGGGCGCGCATTTGGCCACCCACCTGGGTATAGTCGGCTTCAAAGTTTTTGGCGTCGCGTAGCTGTATTTCGGTTTGTTCGGTGATCTGCGAGGCCTGCCAAAATAGGCTGCCTGCAACCACGGCGCCAATGGTCAATAGCCCCAAGGTGACCGCCGTTAGGGCGCTTCGAGCGGTGCGGTGACGTGCGCACGCACGCAGTGCCACGGTCGCAAAATGGTTGGGAACCCCGCGCTTGGCAAATAACGTAAGCAGCACTTCTTCGGCCGTGGCGCGTTGCTGTGCTGGCGCTGCCATGCCAAGCTTTGTGGTGATGCCAGCCATGTCAAATACGCGGTGGGAGATAACCGGTGTGGCGATTAACGCGGCTTCCAAATTTGTCTTTTCATCCGCGTTGGCAATAACGCATACTTCTAAAACGCTATCCGCGTTAAAAAACCGAAGACTATCTAAATACTGCCAAGTGCGATTAGTTTCAGCATCCACCAAGCTGCCAAGTTGGGTTTGCATCAGCTCGATTTGTTCGAGCGGCAATGGCGTCAAGCGACTAAATTTAAGCTGCTGATCGCGAAAATAAGTTTGCCGCAAACCAATGTAGGGCACAAAATTAAGCAGCAAAATATGTGATGCAATAAGCCCCATTTCTTTCAGCATCAATTGCGACGCCACTGCAGTAGAGCTAATTTGTTCCAGCGGCACCTGCGCATCGCCCATAATGTCTAGCCACGGGTCAAGCACGTCGATGTTGGTGATAGCGTGATACAGCATTTTGTCATCACGACGGCCATCCGCTTCGCGCCCTTGATTGATGCTGTTGCGATACGGCGTGTTGCGAAATAGTTGGCTTAAACGGCGATTTATCACCGCAAGTGCATCGTTGCTGCCCAAGTGCGGGATGGTATCGAGCCGAAAATCTTCGTCGTACAAATCAACAAACAAATAGGCCGGTTTTTGCGCGTGCGGGCTGGATGCTAAATGTTGGGCAAAGTTTTGCAAGCCGTCGTTTGCCAGCATAAACTCTTGGCGATTTTGCAGTTGACCATGCACCAGATCAAAAGCAATTAATCCTTCGTTGGTTAAATAAAAATATTGCTTAGCCATAATTTGCGTTACCGACCCGGTGCGCGCACGGTTTGCGTCACGGTGCTAATCACGTCGTACAGCGGCGAAAATACGGTGGCAAAAATAGTGATTACCATGATGCCGAGCACAACGGTAAGCGCTGGCTGAATGCGCTCTTTTAATTGCGCCACACTTTCTTGCACGTCGCGATTATAAAAATAGGCTACGTTGTTCAGCGCCACATCCAGCGCACCAGTGTTTTCACCCACACGTAACATGCGCACGACGAGCGGCGGAAAAATACTAATGCGGGTAAACGCATCGCTAATGGTTGCACCGTCGTTAATGTCTTGCCCCACGCGCTGCAGCCCTTGTTCTACCACCCGATTACCCACAATTTTTTCGGATATACGAATGCAATCCAGCACGCCGATACCCGATTGGTACATCAAGGCAAAAAATGTCGCGAAGCGCGCGAGGATAATTTTTAAAAACAGCGGGCCTAGTATTGGCAAGCGTAAAGCGATGCGATCCACGCGCAACCGCATAGCTTCACTGCTCTTGGCCAAAGTAATAATGGCAATAATAGCGGCAATGGGTAGGCCAATAATCAGATACCAATATTTTACAAATACTTCCGACACCGCAATCACAATCACGGTTTGAATCGGTAATTTAGGCACCAATTGCGGTAGCGCTTTGGCAAGCTCCGGCACCAAAAATAGCATGAGGGCGAAGATGGCGGCCAGAATAATTACGCCTGCAAAAATAGGATAGGCCATCGCTTGGCGCACTTGCGCGCGCAGCTCGTCTTGCCACTTTAAATTGACGGTCAAGCTTTGCAGCACGGCCGGCAATTGCCCCGCTTGCTCGCCGGTGCGAATTAGCGCTAAAAATACATTATCAAACGCCGCTGGATGTGCCGCCATCGCGTCTGACAAGCCCAAGCCGCCTTCAATATCTTCGAGCAAGCTCGCTAAAATTTGCTTGAAATCGCCTACTTCAACGGAGTCACGCAAATCAGTTAGTGAATCAATAATCGATACGCCAGCCGCAAGTAATTGATCGAGATGAAAGCAAAATAAAATTAGCTCACGCCGTGATACCGACGGCTTGCGCTGCAACACGGATGCCTTCACCGTTTCACTGGTGATCAAATCCATGTCCATGCGCCGCAAACGCATTTCAAGGTCGATCAAATTCATGGCATCAATTTTGCCGTCGTTTATGCGACCCGTCGCATCCATTGCGCGATATGAATATGAAGCCATGGTTATCGTCAGTGCTCTACAAAATACGATCCGTTAAGTCCACCACACGGGTAATTTCATCCAAGCTGGTATGGCCATCAATCACGCGTGAAATGGCGTCTTCGGCCAAGGTGCGATAACCGGTTTTACGGGCAGCTTCACGCAGTTCGCGCGAGCTAGCGCGCTGCGTCATGAGATCATCAATAACGGAATCAAACTTAAACAATTCCATAATCGCCATCCGACCTTTATAGCCTTGATTATCGCATTGCGCGCAACCCACATGGCGGTACACGGTTTTGTTAAACGTGCTATCCACGCCCAACAATTTACGCGCCACATCATCAAGATCATCCGGCACTTTGCAATTTGCGCACAGCTTGCGGATAAGTCGTTGGGCGACGACACCAATAATATTGCCCGCCATAATATCGGGCAACACACCTAAATCTAGAAGCCGTGGAATCGCGCCAATGGCAGAATTGGTATGCAAGGTTGAATACACTTGGTGGCCGGTCATGGCCGCGCGAAACGCCATTTCGGCGGTGTCTTTATCGCGCACTTCGCCGACTAAAATTACGTCTGGGTCCTGCCGCATCATTGACCGAATACCGCTGGCAAAATCGAGCTTTGCCACTTCGTTGATGGAGGTTTGGCGGATCATCGCCATCGGATATTCAACCGGGTCTTCCAGCGTCATCACGTTTACGCCTTCGTTGCTGACGTGATTTAAAATTGAGTACAACGTAGTAGTTTTGCCGCTACCGGTGGGGCCAGTCACCAAAATAATGCCCTCAGGTCGCGCCATCATAATGCGCAAGGTTTTTAGTTCTTGTTCGCGTAGCCCCAGTTCATCTAAGCCAACAATGCCGCGCTGCCGATCCAAAATACGCAGCACAATATTTTCGCCATGGGTTGTCGGCTGTGCGGATACCCGAAAATCAATTGGCCTGCCAGAAAGTGACAACGACATGCGCCCATCTTGCGGGGCACGGGTTTCAGCGATATTCATGCCGCTAATCACTTTTAGGCGTACCACCATCGCCGACCAATAATTTTTATGCAGCGACCGTATTTGCCGCAACACGCCGTCAATCCGATAGCGAATGCGCAAAAATCCTTGTTCTGGTTCAAAGTGAATATCGGACGAATTACGCTTCACCGCGTCATACAGCAGCGCATCAATTAAGCGCACCACCGGCTGGCTATATTCTTCAAAATTACTGGCTAAACTTTGATAGTCAATTTCGCCAGTTTCAATCTCATTTAAGATGCCGTCGATGGATAAATCAAAACCATAATGCTGCTCAATGCCGATAGAAATATCGGATTCCCGCGCCAGCACTTGCTCAATGCGCACGTCATCTCGCACCAGCGCGCGAATTTGATCGCTGGCCACCACGTTAGACGGATCAGCTACCGCAATCAGTAGGGTTTTATTTACCGTGTCGTAATCAACCGGTAGCACTTGAAAGCGCCGTGCGACGTCTTTAGGAATGAAGGTAAGCGCGTTGGAATCAATGATGGTGCTGGATAAATCAATGGATACTTGGCCTAGGCTTTCAGACAAGGTATCGCGTATCGTCGCTTCAGTAACAAAGCCCAAGCTCACTAAAATTTTACCCAGCGGCGCTTTGGCGCGACGCTGCTCAGTTAACGCGATATTTAGCTGATCGCGCGAAATAATGCCTTTGGACAATAGCGATTGCCCAAGCGGTTGGCCACCCGGTTTTTGTTGCATTATGGGTGCCTTAGATATGCCTGTAGATGCCCTAAATACGGGCATCTACAGGCCATTCTAAATGATAAATAGCGCATCATTTGGCGTCGCCTATTGCAGCAGGCTGAGGTAAAAGCTGTGCGGTAAGTTCCGCTGCGCGTGCGCTGGCTTGGCTTGATAAAAACTGCCCGCCGCGACCATCGGTTTTAAGCTTTAACGCGGTTTCGTAGTAACGCGCGGCTAATTTTGCTTGCTGCAATTGATCTAAGCTCACGGCCAAATTATAGGCAAAATCCGCGTTGTAGGGCTCCACCGCAAACGCGTCAAAAAACGCTTGTTGCGCATCAGTCCAGCGTTTTTGGTTGGCGTATAAATTGCCTAGTGCAAAATTAAGTGGCGCAGATTGAGGCGCAGTTTGCAGTAGTTTTTTCAGCTCACGCTCTTGTCGCGCAAAGCTCGCCATATTGTTGGCGGCTTCGTCCGGTGGCGCGTTTTCGGCGTTGCCGGTACCACCTGAAAGCAGCAGCAAACCGGCGCTGGCTTGGCCGTTACGCGGGTCAAGCTCCAGCACGCGGGCAAAGGCTTTACGGGCGATGGCAAGCTCATTAACTTTTGCGGCACTTACCGCAAGCCCCAAATGTGCGTCGATATTGTCCGGTGTGGCCTGCGCGGCTTCAGAATAGTTTGCTAACGCGCGCGCCGCGTTGCCCGCGAGCAACGCTGAATAGCCCGCCAGCAGCACCGCACTAGGGGGCGCGGCAGATTTATTGCTGGTAGTGACTAGGCGTGGAGCCGAGGTGCTTGGAGTGCTTTGAATATTCGATCGTGGATTACTTTTAGTTGATTTATCAGCCGCGCTAATTTTGACCGTTGCAACAAGTGGGGCTTCTGTGCCGCTGTCGTTGGTGTTGCTAATTTCGGTATCGCTTGCGACTGCACGCGGCGCAACATTTACCACCGTTGCTGGGCGCGGTGTGATGCGTGCGGCTGCTAAAGGCGCGTTTAAGGCCAGGTTCGGTGTAAGTGTCGAACTAGGTGGTGTGCTCAACATCGGTGGAATTACCGCTGCATCGGTGTTGGGCTTTGCAGTTACCACGGCCGGGCGCGGTAGCTGGCCGATGTTGGGGTTTATCGGCTCGAGCGCAGTCGTCGATGCTGATTGTGCTGCTTGCGGCGACGCCGTTTGTGCGCTCGGCGGCTGCAGCGGTTTTACGCCGTTGATATTGGCGCCCGGATTTTGCGGCAACCGTAAGCTGACTCCCGCTACAGGTCCTTGAAAGCGCTGGGTTTCTTTCCACACATACCAGCCGCCCAACGCCACTAGCACCAATACTGCGCTGCCGCCAAGCGCAAAGGTGCGGGTGCGGCGATTTTGCATCGCTTCGTCTTCGGCGGCAATGCGCTGTGCCATCATGCGTTTTACGGCGTCGCGATCAGCAAATTTTTCTAATTCGCCGATAGATTCACTGGCTGCTTTGGCTTTCGGCGCGGGTGTTGGTGGTCGGTTTGCGGGTGCTGCGGTTTTGGCGATGACTGCTGGTATCGCTTGCGCGACCGTTGGGGGCGCGTTAGCGAGCGCTTCAGCGTGAGGTTTTGCACCCACGCCGCCGCCGTTGCTGGTGTTTAATTCTTCTATCTCTTGCGCAGCAAGGGCGAGCGACAAATTTAGGGCGTCGCGACGCATCAGTGCTTCGGTGGCAGGGCGCAGCGCCCCCGTCATCACACCCGGCACACTGCGTTCGCGCGGCGTGGTGACGGTGTGGTCTTTGGTTCTCGATGGCGTGCTGCGCTCGGACGCATCGTTACGAAAATCACTGGAGCGCAGCATTGGGGCGGTGGACTCGGCCTGCGATAGAGGGGTTAGCGGGGTAAGCGGCGCTAGCTCAAGATCAGGTTTTGTCGAGGTTGAAGCAGGTTCTGGCTTGGATGGCGCAGCGGCACTCTCTGTGGACGCTTGTGCTCCATGATCCACTGTTTCTGCTGTGGGAGCCTGATATTGTGCGCGCTTTAATTCTTCGGCACGTTTTAAGGCGTCTCGGAGTAAGCTCATTTTTTGCCGCTAAGGTCAATCGACGGGCTTGGATCTTGAAAAAATTGCCCATCTGGTAGCAAGCGCTTATAGTCGCCAAGATCCCCGTCAATACTGGCTTCACGCACTACAATCACCCGCAAAAACACTACCAATTCGCTCTTGCGGCCGGTGTCGTTGCGGTAGCTTACGGCATCACCCAACACGGGCACGCGCGACAAAATCGGCAAGCCATCGCGGCTGGTTTGCAGCGCATCTTGCATTAGGCCACCCAACACGGTGGTTTGGCCGGAAGCCACGCGCAGCATAGTTTCAAATTCGCGGTTTTGAATTTGCGGAATCCGGTTGGTCACGCCTGCGCGTGCTAAGTCAGGGTTGGGGTCATTCACATAGCTTGTGATGCGCGAAATACTGGGGCGCACGTTTAAATTGATGATGTCGTTATCGCTAATTTGCGCCGTGACGTTCATGATAAATCCCTCTGGCACCACGTTCGGCGTGGAGGAATAAGTGATGATGCTGGCCTGCCCAGTTTGGCCGGGCGTTACGGTAGATTGCACAGTGAAATACACGGTGTTATCAACGACGCGCATCACGGCAGTTTGGTTATTCAGCGCCATCAATTTAGGGCTCGATAACACGCGTGTGGTACCAAATGAATTAAGCAATTTTAAGGTGCTGCTGACCGTGCCACCCACCGCCGAATTAGGGTTGTTGTATTGAATCGAGAAAAATGGATTGGTGCCCGGCAGGCGTTCAGCGGTAAGGCTTTGCTTAATGGTGTAGCCTAAATTTTGTAAGCCTAGCGCTGACCAATCCACGCCCGATTGATAATTGTCGTTTAACAGCACTTCTGCTACCGTAGCTTCGATGAGCACTTGGCGGCGGGCAGAGCCAGAAATTTCATTGATAAATTCGCCCACTTTGGCGTGCTGACGCGCGGTGGCGCGCACGGCCATGGTGCCGGTTTCTGGGTTGACGATTACCGATGCGGCTTCGCGGAACGTAAGCACTTGCGACGTAGATTCTTGCGCTGTTTGGCTGGCGGTGGTTCCTGGAGTGACGGTCGATGTTTGGGTGGCGGCATTGGCGTTGCCTGTACGTCGCGTATTATTCGCAGCCTGTGTCGTATTGGCTTGCCCCTGCGCCCGATTTTGCACCACAGTTTCCGAGCTGCCATCGGGCAATTGCTTGTCGGTTTCGCGCAAAATATCTTTAATGTTGCGTTCTAGGGTTTCCCACAGGCGGTTGCGCACCGTGTTTTCGACTTTCAACGTTGAGCTATTTTGCCCCAAGCCCCCGCCCGCGTTTGCGCCGGCGGCAACATTGGGGCCCACCACCTGCGTTTGCACCGCAATTGAGCCGCTCGATTCACGCGCCATATTTACATAATCTAGCCGGTAAAGCTTTAAATACGGGCTATCCGGCATGACGATGATGCTGCCGTTTTCCACTTCAAAGCGAATATCAGCTTGCTTGGCGATGCGCGTTAAAATTTGTTTTAGGCTTTGATCCAGCGCATTCAACGTCACACGGCCTTCTATGCCGGGGTGAATATCAATGTTTACATTGGTATCGCGCCCCATCGCAAACAGTAAATCTTTTAGTGGTGTGTCGGTGACGGTAAGGGAATACTTAACTTCCTCTACCCGCGCAATGGGCGGCGGCGGTAGCGGCAATTGGGTGACCAGCGGCGGCACATTGGTGTTGGCAGGAGCCGTTGGGGTTGCAAAAGTGGCAGCAGTGGCAGCACTAGGTACAGGTTGCGTGTTGCGCAAATGGCTGTCAGTGCGGGCGACGGGTTGGGTGCCGCAGCCAGCCAATGCGAGCAGACAAACGCCAGCAAGCACCGTTGCTTTCGGCTTAAATGGATAACTTAGCAAATGAGGAAATCGGGTACGCACGAGAGGTTTACAGTTGTATTTTTAATTATGTGGTGTTGAGGTGTTAGTTTTATCTGGATATTAGGTGCCATAACAATGACATTATTCTATAGTTTATAGAACTTTTCAGTTATAAAAGCAATCGCTTATGTTTGATTTCGCATTTAAAACCTCAACTGCGCCACGCTCTAAATTGCTTAGGTGTTATTTGCCTGCCGGTCGCGGCGCTAAAACCTCTTTTTGAACGCCACCAAAAGTGCGTAAATACGGTTGATATTGGCGTAAACGCGGCGATAAACGCGCTAACTGCGCGTTGGCTGAAGATTGGTCAGCAAAGCCGCCAAGCAATACATTGGTTTTGTTGTTAGCATCGACGGCTGCTGCGGTGATGGTTACAAACACTTTGTCGTCAGCCACTTCAAGTGCTAACTGCCGCAAATAACTTTCCAGCGCCGCCGCTTCACCTTTGGTCGCCGTCATTAGCTGAACCACAATTTGCGCAGGCGCTTGTTGGTCTAAACGCTTACGATCAGCCGTAACGCGCAGATTTAACCAATCTGCGCTGCCTTGGGTTGCTTCTATTTTTGGTGTGGCCACAGTGACAGTTAGTGGGCTGGAGATGCCCGTATTTAGGGCATTTTCAGCGGGTTGTATAGGTGCTAGTGGACTTGCAACGGGTGCCGTAGGCGACGGGTTTACGATGCTCGTTGCACGCGCCGTTACTGGCGCTGGCGCAGGTGCAGTCGCACGCCCCAACATAAACCCGCCTATTAGGCCAATAAGTAATGTCACGCCACCAATTAGCCACGGCGATACTTTTAGCACGCGCGGTGCGTGTTTAAGCACCGTGTCGCTCACTGCAGCGCGCACATGATTGGTGGTGACGGTGTGCGTGCCTTCGGCGTAGGCCGCTAGCAGTGCTTTGTCAGCGTAGATATTAATGCGCCGCGTGAGGCCTTCAGATGCTTCCGAAATCACATCAATGCAGGCGGCATCAAACAACGCTGGCCCTTTGTAGCCAGCCGCGCGTAAGCGAAAATCAAGATAATCCTTCACGTCGCGATTTGGCAGCGGCAGCAAGTAAAAGCTGTGGGTGATGCGATCTTTTAGCTGACGCATATTGGGCAGTGCTAAGTGCGCATCTAGTTCCGGCTGACCAAACAGCACAATTTGCATCAGCTTAGAATGGCTGGTTTCTAAATTTGAAAGCAGCCGAATTTCTTCTAACGTGGTCATCGGCATCGCGTGCGCTTCGTCGATCAAAGCCACTACTTGGCGGCCTTCAGCGTGCAATTTAATAAGCGTTTCTTGTAGCGCGCGGATAATTTTTGTGGTGTGCAAGCCGTTGGTTTCTACGCCCAAATCTTCGGCAATTACCGCCAGCATTTCATCGCGCGATAGGCTTGGCACCGCTAGATAAATGGTTTCCACATTTGCCGGTAGCCGCTCCATCAACACCCGGCTCAACATGGTTTTGCCAGCACCCACTTCGCCGGTAACTTTAACGATGCCTTCGCCCGACGTGATGGCGTAAACCAGCGCTTCTAGGGTCTCACCACGGTTAGCGCCCGCGAAAAAAAACTCCGTGTGCGGCGTGATTTTAAACGGTGCTTCGCGTAGGCCAAAATGCTCTAAATACATTGTCATGAAAGGGCTAACGAGAATAAAGGCGTGAGGGGTTGCGGCATAGTGTGGCTTAAGTGGTAGTCGTGGTTACAGGCCGGTGTACGGCCAACCGACTGTAAAGCGTTGTGCGTGACACGCCAAGCAATTTAGCTGTTTGCGACATATTGCCACCCGCCAAGGCCATCGCGGTGTCGATAAACGCGAGCTCTATGGTGCTTAAATGCGCATCTAAATTAAAGTCGGACGTCTGGGTAATTAGGTCCGCGTAATTGCTCGCCGCTACATTCGTAGGTGCAGGTGCCACGGCCATATCAAGCGAAAATTCCTCTAGCAACTGCGCCTCAGACACCTCTTGGCCACCATACACTGCAGTCAGCCGAATCACGATATTACGCAACTCGCGCACGTTGCCGGGAAAGCTGTAGGTGCTCCATGCATGCTGCGCTGCAGCGCTTAAAGTAAAGCTTTGCACGCCATGTTGTTTGGCGATTTGTATCAAGTAAAAATTAAGCAATACAGTTTTGTCACCGGCTAATTCGCGCAGCGGCGGCACGGCAATGGATAACACTGAAAGTCGATGGTAAAGATCAGCGCGAAAACGCCCAGCGCGCACCTCAGCCTTTAAATCCCGATTGGTGGCGGCCACCACGCGCGCCTTCGCGACGCGCACCTGCGTTTCGCCCACGCGACTAAATTCACCATTCTCCAACACCCGCAATAATTTTGGTTGAATGTCCAGCGGCAATTCACCAATTTCATCCAAAAACAAAGTGCCGGTTTCTGCATCTTCAAAATAGCCTGCCTTCGCTTGCACAGCCCCGGTAAACGCGCCCTTGGCATAACCGAACAACGTCGCCTCTACCAAATTTGGCGAAATGGCCGCGCAGTTTAACGCCAAGCGCGGCGCATTAGCGCGTGGGCTTAAGGTGTGCAAAGCGGCTGCCACCAGTTCCTTGCCGCAGCCGGATTCACCTTCAATTAGCACCGGAAAAATCGGTGCTGCGTAAAGTGCTATTTGCCCACGCAATTTGGTAATTGGTAGCGAATCACCGATAATCGTATGCTTGGAGACACCCGTATTCAGGGCGACTTCAGGCATATTTATGGGTGGCTCCGCCGCTGCTTTCGCTGGTTCAACCAATGCTAAGGCAGCGAGCAGGCGATCACGCAAATGGCTCGGTTCGCAGGGCTTCGGAATCAATTCACTCGCACCCAAGGCGCGCGCGCGCTTGGCGTTTGATTGCTCGTTTTGCCCTGAAAGCACCAAAATCGGCAAGCTCGACGACCACGCCAATAAATCCGTCACCAAACGAAATCCTTCATCGGGTCGGTTCGTCATCGGCGGTAAACCTAAATCAATTAAGGCGATGTCGGGTGCAAACCGCCCTTCGCGCAGCAACGTCATCGCCGCTGTCCGATGCTCCGCTGTTTGCACCATAAAATGCGCGCGCAAAGCGTAGGCCAAACCATCGGAAATGAGGGCATCATCGTCAACAATTAACAGTTTTGGGCGCGCAGGATTGTTCAAGTGGGTCTAGACCAAAGAGGAAGTTGAAATTGCATTCACCTCCTGCATTATCCTAGAATCGCTGGCTTGTCGCCAGCTAAACTAAATTGAAGCGCGGCTTATTGTTTCGCTGCTTCAAAGCCAAGTAAGTTAAGCGAATTAGCGATGGCCGTATCAAGCGGCGTTGCTGGTACAGCGCCAATCTTTGCTACCAACGCGGTGTCGGACAATTGATGCGCGGTCGTCCATAAATAGGCCATCTCGCCCAATTCACGCCAGCTTGGCACCACCACACCCGCAAACTTTATAAAGCCCCAAGGCAGGGTGCCGTGAGAAAAACTGATCTCCGGCTGATTGTTTGCCGCTCGCACTTTGTTGAATGCAGCTTCAAGTGCCGACAACATTTCCAATCCCGTCAAGCTGTAACCTGCAAAATGCAAGCGTTCAAATTGCGGTGTAGCGCGGTCGTTGATGCTGGCGCGCGCCACCAGTTCAAAGGTCTGCGCCAAGTCAGGCAAATACGCCCACGCATGCGCAATGTTGGTTGGGCCCGGATAAACCAGTTTGCCTTTTGCGGCTGATTTGATGACGACAAGATCAAACCAATTGCCCGTGCCGCCCCCAAAAAAATCGCCCGCGCGAATGACTACGCTGCGCAACGTGGCGCTTGAGCGCTGCGCCATTTCGTTTTCCATGTCGCAACGAATGGTTCCTTTACGCGCAGTGGGTTGTTGTGGAGTGTCCGCGTGCAAGATGGCAGGCATGGTGGAGCCATAGTTGTATACGTTGCCGGGCAGCATAAATAGGGCATCTAGCTGCTCGGCAATATTCATTCCGGCGCGACAAAAAGGCAGGGCTGCGGTTTGCCATTTTGGGTACGCCGGATTGATGGCGTGCACCACTACACTTGCGCCTGTAGCTGCGCGCACGAGGGCGGTGGTGTCGAAAATACTGCTTTGCAGATAGCTCACACCGTCAATTCGATGGCTCGGCTGGGCGCGGCTTTGTGCGATGACATGCCAACCCGCACGCACAAAAGCATGTATTGCCGCTTGACCAAAACGACCTGTTGCGCCCAAAATTAACACTGTGTTTTTACTCGGCATAAATGGTGTCCCTTGTTTATTCTCTGCGCTTAACGGTGCTTGTTACTTGGCCAAAAGCACCAAATTCCAACAGCCAGCATCCATGTTGAAAGTACCGAAACTGCAACGGCCACCGGCACTAAGCTAGGCAACCCAAACGTGGGTGCTGCAAGTGCCCCGATAAGCCCTGCGGACGCTAAACCGGAATACGCAAGCCACGCTGGCATGCCGCCTCTGAACAACGATCCCACGCATAGCGTAGCCACGGAGATGGCCATAAATAGGCTCACACCGAGTATTTCGCCGATGCCGCCGCCATAGGTAGTGATGGCTAAAAAGACCAGTTCAATTTGTTCGCGTTTTGATGGGTCTGCAGTTGCGTGCAATGCAGCTAAGGTGGGCATTACAGTTAACCAACGCAATATGCCAATGGTTCGGGCTAATGTAGAAAGCACTGCAAAGGCGACAACGGTGGCAGATAAGGCGTCGCGCAAACTGCCGAACACGCGACGGGCTAAACCGATCATCACGGGTGCGATTAAAATCGAATAAAGCAGATAAATGCCGTAGCCCAACGTAACTGCGCCCGCGTTGGCATAAATTGCCGACAGCTGCTCCGCTGCTGGCTTACTAAGCGACGCTGGCCAACCAATCGCCGCACCTAAAATAACCACAGGCACGATGGAAAGTAACGCATCAAAAATGAGTAAGCCACCCAATAAATAATCGCGGCCATTACCGTGGTTTGCTGTTGCTGATTCAGTTTGGTGTTGCATAGAATTATTGGCTTTCATAGATTTCCTTGTGTATGCTGCTGCAGATTGCGTTTGGTGTTAATTGGGCGTTGCAAACATGCCGAAGCCGCAGTGTGCGCACATCGACTTCGCTTAGCAATTGACTAAAAATGAAAGTGAGATATACATTTTTGTATGAGTACAAAATCTTTTGATTGGGCGCTGGTAAAAAGCTTCGTTGCCGTGCTAGATACGGGCAGTTTGATGGGTGCAGCACGCAAATTAGGTGCACAGCAACCGACGCTGTCACGCCATATTGCTGAGCTGGAAGCACAGTTAGGCACGCCACTTTTCGAGCGAACTGGGCGCGGCGTGGTGCCTACTGCGGCGGCGTTGGCAATTGAAACCGCTGCGCGAGAAATGGACTTGGGCGCTGTTGCCTTAGCACGGGTATTGGCGCGGCAAAACGAAACCACCACCGGCGTAGTGCGTATTTCGGCAAGCCAAGAAGTATCGAGCTATTTGTTGCCGCCCGTGT
>JAYUOW010000056.1:0-18499 GCA_043760555.1 Betaproteobacteria bacterium | reverse complement strand
AGCTGCGGTACTTTGCGTGACACGAATTCGCGCGTGGATGTAGCGATTAAATCGCCGTTGGCTTCCACAATGTAGGCCACGCCGTTGGCTGAAACACGTTGCTTTGCCATGAAATCGTTGAGCGCGCGTAGCGACACGTCGGTGGCAACGACGCCTTCGATGGCACCCTTGGCGTTGCGTATCGCGCGCGCTAGTGTGGTGGTGAGCTCGCCAGTTAAATAGTCAACGTAAACCTTAGTCCAAACTGGTTTTGTCGAGGTTTTAGCGGCGGTATACCAAGGGCGTTGGCGGGGGTCAAAATTGGTTTCCTCCGTGAAGTTCTGCTTGGCGTCGTGCACGCCGTCACGATACTGGGCAAATTTGCGTTTCACATCCGCTGATTCTTTGATCCGCAGTTCCACGTCGTTGGTCGTTAGGCGGCTTACGCCAACAAATTGTCCTTCTTCATTGCCGTAATAAACATAAGCGTGGCCAGCTGGATGAATGCCACTGGCAATAGAAAAGCGGGTGGTTAAATCAGCCAGCGTTGACGGCGGCAGCGCAGTTGTGCCCTTGGTGGTGGGCATGGCCGCTTCTAATAGAGGGTCGGCATCTGCCAAACGATTGTCTACCACCCCCCGCACTCGCTGCACCATGTCGAGCATGAGCGTATCGGCTAAGGTGGAAACGGCGTTGCTGCCCGTACGATAGGATAGGCCTGCAATGGTCAGAGCCAGCAGGAGGATCAACGCGACAAAGGGGATAACCAAAATCGCGCGTAAAGAAAAATAACCAGATTTCATCAGGAGGGATTTCGAGCAGCTTCTATCAAAAAAAATCAAATTTGGAATGCAAATTTGTAATAGCTGATTGTAGCCTTTGTGTGATGAAGGCAAACTGGCTGCGCAGACAACAATTGTGAAATGCGGAGTGATTTAATGTGAGGGATTGTCGTGTATTCGGGACGGCAGAAAGTTGCCCAGCGACGTGAAAGCTCAAAATAATAGGCTGAAGACGCCCTAAATACGGGCGTCTTCAGCCTATTTAATGGCGCTATTGTGGCGCGCCGATAGCGTGAGCGCGGTTGGCGGATGCCTCAAGCGCAACTGCGGCCGCTTTCGCATCCCAAGGCTGATCGGCTGGCAGCAAGCCTTGCAAATGTTGCATTGTTACGGCGGCCAGTGCGTGAATAAACGGTTCTGAATCATTGCAAACTGGCACGTAGTTGAAGGTTTTGCCGCCCGCGTGCAGGAAGGTTTCACGACCTTCGTCAGCAATTTCTTCCAGCGTTTCTAGGCAGTCGGCGGCAAAGCCGGGGCAAATTACGTCAATCCGCGCAACGCCTTGTTTGCCCAACGCTTCCAAGGTTTTATCGGTATACGGCTGCAGCCATTCTTGCGCGCCAAAGCGGCTTTGAAATGTCACCACATAATCATCTTTTTTAATGCCTAAGCCTTCAGCAATTAAGCGCGCGGTTTTATGGCATTGGCAATGATAAGGGTCGCCATTGGTGAGATGCACTTTTGGTAGGCCGTGGAAGGTCATCAGCAGCTTATCGGTGGCAAAATTAAGCGGCCCGTTTTTCATCCACGACGCCTGCAGGTTTTTAACCACAGCGTTGATGTAAGCCGGATGATCGTGAAAGCTGCGCACTAGCCGCACACCGGGCACATTACGAATTTTGCGCATCACACGGCCTAGCTCGTCCATGGTTGAAGCCGTGGTGCTGGCGGCGTATTGCGGGTACAGCGGCAACAGCAAAATATTTTCGCAACCGGCATCGCACATGGCGTGGATTGCTGATTCCATCGATGGATTACCGTAGCGCATCGCAAATTCAATCTTCACCGGCGCGCTAATTTTTTCACCCAAATAGCCGCGCAGCATTTGCGTTTGGCGTTCCGTGTACACGCGCAGGGGCGAGCCTTCAGGCATCCACACGCTGGCGTATTTTTTGGCGGTTTTTTTAGGGCGCACGACCAAAATTATGCAGTTTAAAATAAACCACCAGACAATTTTTGGAATTTCTACCACGCGGGTATCAGATAAAAATTGACGCAGGTAGCGGCGAATAGCCGACGGTGTGGCAGCGTCTGGCGTGCCTAAATTAAGGAGGAGAATGCCGGTTTTAAGTTGGGTGCCGTGTTTAAAATTGCTGTCGTTTTTCATTGAGTTAGTGCCGTTCTACATACAAAATAGTATGCCTGAAGACGCCCGTATTTTGGGCGTCTTCAGGCATATTACTTCGTGCTCTAGCCGTCTGAAAGTGCTGCCGACACTAACTTAGCCGTCACATCCACAATCGGAATCACGCGCTCATACGCCATGCGCGTTGGGCCGATTACGCCCAAGGTGCCGACGATTCTGCCATCAACAATATACGGGGCGGTGACCACTGAGCATTCATCGAGCGGCACCAAGTTTGATTCGCCGCCGATAAAAATTTTAACGCCTTCGGCCTGATGGCTAATGTCGAGCAAATCAAGTAACTGCGTTTTTTGATCGAACACATTAAATAACTTGCGCAGGCTAACCATATTGGTATTTAAGTCGCCTACATCCAGCAAATTTTTTCCGCCTGAAACTAATACTTCAGCCGCCCCTGATTCCGTGCCCCGCGCGCGCACTACGGCGCTCATTAGCGTAGAAATATCTTCATGCAGCTGCGATAACTCAGCCCTTACGTAGCCGCGCAAGGCGTCAAATTCACGGCCTGCATAATGTTGATTGATAAAGTTAGCAGCTTCAGTAAGTTGGGATGCGGTAAAGTTTTTTTCAGTCACGATAATGCGGTTTTGCACGTCGCCGTCAGCCGACACGATGATGAGCACCACGCGCTTTTCGGATAACGCCATAAATTCAACATGCTTAAAGCAAGCCTCTGCCCGACGCGGCACCATCACCACACCGGCAAAGTGCGTCAAGTCAGACAATAATTGCGACGCTGCAGCCACTACCTGACGCGGGTCATCTGGCTTTAGGCTGTTTTCGAGTTGATTACGATCAAGCTGGTGCAGCGGTTGCACGGTGAGTAGCGTATCAACAAATAGCCGATAGCCGCGCGGCGTGGGTACGCGCCCGGCGGACGTATGGGGGCTGGCGATGTAGCCTTGATCTTCTAAATCTGCCATCACATTACGAATGGAGGCTGGCGATAATTCCAAACCTGAAAATTTCGATAGCGCTCTAGAGCCAACAGGCTGCCCGTTGGCAATGTGATGTTCGACGAGAAATTTTAGTAAGTGTTGGGCGCGTTGATTTAGCATGGTTTTATTCTACCGAAAATCCCGCGCCTACCCAAATACGCGCCAATCGTGCGCTGCCTCTTCCTTATCCACCATCCAAAACCATGAATTGTTCTGCAATGTTGTGTTTCTAAGCAGTTAATCCGCGATAATTGCGGCTACTGCCACTTTCAATATTCACACGCTTATTTATGCCCAACACCCGCCCGAAAAATTTTAAGCCTTTTGCCGATATTGCCATCGTGGTCAAGCCCATGAACCGGCAGCCAGGCAAACCCGAGGGTGCAATGTTAAGCGAAGCGCTAGATGTGCTGCACGCGACATTGCGCGCCCGTGGGCTCAAAACCCGCATGGATAGCGGCACAGCGCAGTTTGCAAGTGTGGCGCCAGATGTAGTTTTACCGATGGAAGAAGTATTGCGCGGTGCAGATTTAGCCATCGCCGTGGGCGGCGATGGCACGCTATTGGGCATGGCGCGACAGGTCGCGGATTTGCACGTGCCGCTCATCGGCATCAACCTAGGCCGTTTGGGGTTTTTAACTGATATTCCCGCAGACAACATCGCGCAAATGATTTCTGACGTGTTAGACGGCAAATTTAGCGTGGAAGATCGGTTACTGCTAGATGCTGAAATTCAGCGCCCCGAAAGCAGCACCAGCGGCAGCCCGCCAGAAATTATTTTTAAAACTGTGGCGCTAAACGACGTGGTGGTAAGCCGAGGTGAAATGGGCAGCATGATTGAATTTGCGGTGGAAGTAGACGGCGAATTTGTGTACAGCCTTCGCGCAGATGGCCTAATTATCGCCACCCCCACGGGTTCTACTGCCTATGCGCTGTCAAGCGGCGGGCCAATTTTGCACCCCGGTTTGCCCGCCATTTCGTTGGTGCCAATTTCGCCCCACACGCTGTCTAATCGCCCTATCGCCATTTCGAGCACATCGGAAGTTAAAATTACCATGTTGCGCGGGCATAATGCGCGGGTAAATTTTGATGTGCAATCGTTTATTGATCCACAAACCGACGACATCGTGCTGGTGCGGGCGCACGAAGCGCGGTTGACCTTGCTGCATCCGCACGGCTATAGCTACTTTTCAATGCTGCGTAATAAGCTGCATTGGAATGAGCGCACCTCGTAATTTTTTGAGAGATTAAAACGTCCTATGCTGCAAAGTCTGACCATTCGTGATTTCGTTATTGTCGATAGCCTAGAGCTTGATTTTCAAGCCGGTTTTACCGCCCTTACCGGTGAAACCGGTGCGGGCAAATCGATTTTGATTGATGCGCTTTCATTAGCACTTGGTGCGCGTTCTGAGGGCGGCACGGTAGTCCGCACAAACGCTGCAAAGGCCGATATTACGGCACTTTTCGATGTATCGGCACGTAAGCCGGTGCGTGCATGGTTGACCGGAAATGAACTTGCAAATGATGCCGATGAAGCGACGTGTGTAGTGCGTCGCGTGATTGATAAAACCGGACGTTCAAAAAGTTTTATCAATGGTGTGGCTGTACCTTTATCGCAGCTTAAAGAGCTAGGTGAGAACTTGCTGGATATTCATGGGCAGTTTGAACATCATCGCTTATTTAGTCGCCAAGCGCAGCGTGGTTTGCTCGATGATTTTGCGGGCAATCAAGCTAAGTTAGCTGATACTGCCAAGCATTTTTCAACGTGGAAACAGCTACAAGCGCAACGCCAGCAATTTGAGCACGACCAAGCGGCGATAGTGCGTGAGCGCGAGGATTTGCAGGACCATGTGCGTGAAATTGGTGCGCTTAAATTTACGGTTTTGGGTTGGCAAAATTTGCAAGACGAGCAACGCCGCCTAGCTAACGCCGCAAGCTTAATTGAAGCCGCTGAAGCGGGGCTTGAAACGCTTACCGAGGGCGATAGCGCGGCGTTGAACCAGCTTGAAAGTTTGAGCGTGCGTTTAAAGCGCGAGAGCCAGTCAGACGCTGGCTTGGCCGATGCTGCCGAAATGGTGGAATCAGCCACGGTGCAGGTTAAAGAAGCGAGCCACGCGCTACGCAATTATTTGCGGCACCTAGAACCTGATCCCGCGCGCCTAGCGCAAGCGGATCGTGAGATCGCCGCTATTCAAGATTGCGCCAGAAAATATCGGATTGAGCCCGTCACGATTGCCGACGTGTTGGCCGCTAAAACCGCGCGTTTAAGTTTGCTCAACACCACGCAATCAATCGAGCAAATTTTGGCGCAAGAGCTCGCCGCCGAACAGCAATATTTGGCTGCAGCACAGGAGCTTTCCAAGCGCCGTAAAACAGCCGCAACAAAGTTCGCCAAAGCGATCAGCCAATCTATGCAAGAGCTGGCAATGCCCGGCGGCAAGTTGGAAGTGGCGCTGGTTGCCGCACCGCCAAGTGCGGAAGGATTAGAGGCGATTGAGTTTTCAGTAGCCGCCCATGAAGGCCAAACGGCGGGGCTTTTGGGTCGTGTGGCATCTGGTGGCGAGCTATCGCGCATTAGCTTGGCCATACAAATGATTGCGTCTGCCAAAGCCGGTGTGCCCACGCTTATTTTTGATGAAGTTGATTCTGGTATTGGTGGCCGCGTGGCAGATGTAGTGGGGCGCTTGTTGGCGCAATTAGGCAGCAAGTTTCAAGTGCTTACAGTCACCCATTTGCCGCAGGTGGCGGCTTATGCGAATCAGCAATTGTTGGTCGCAAAATCACTGAATGCGCAGAAGATGGTGGTAAGCCAAATCACTGTGCTAACGGAAGCTGCGAGGGTAGAAGAAATTGCCCGTATGTTGGGGGGGGCGAGCATCACTAAAGCTACCCGCAGCCATGCGCAGGAAATGCTGGCGCAGGCCAGTGCGGTGGCTTAACATGAGTTGTTATTAAAGCCATAAAAGTGGGATTGATTCTGTGTTAATGTTGGATGTTTCTTGTATGTTTATATTGAGTTTTTAAACTTTTCCTTGGGGGCAACATGGCCGCACGTTATGAAGTTTCTACCGCCAGCAATGGCAAGTTTCATTTTGTATTGAAGGCTGGCAACAATGAAGTCATTCTTTCTAGCCAAATGTACGCCGACAAAGCCGGTGCCATGGCGGGCTGCGAATCAGTGAAGAAAAACGGCACCGACGATGCAATGTATGAACGCAAAACCAGCGCCAAAGACCAACCATTTTTTGTTTTAAAAGCGGGTAACGGCCAAACTATTGGCAATAGCGAAATGTATACCGCTGTGGCCGGACGCGATAACGGTATTGAATCAGTTAAGAAAAATTGCGGCGCAGAAGTTAAAGACCTTACCACTTAGTTTTTTGGTTAACCATAGCGGCGCATGCTTGCCATGCGCCGCTATTTTTTTAAAGGTTGAGTTTATGAAATTAGCATTCATTGTAGGTAGCGCAATCATCCTTGGCGCATTGTCGTTTGCCGCCGAAGCCCATGTGGCCGATTGCACTCGCGTTGAAGGCGTGGCAAAAGAACGCTGTGAACGCCACGTGAAAATTGCCGAAAAATGCAGCAGCATCAAAGGCGAAGCGCACTATGTTTGCGACCAAGAATTTTTACTGGCTAATCCTCTGAACTGCCCTAAATACGCGGCTGTCGGGCAAGAAGCTGATGGGCTATCGTGCAAAAAAGAGCTCGATGCCGTTAAAACCTGCGGCGATAAAAAAGGCCGTGATTTTATTAAATGTGTACGCACCACAGCCGGTGCAAGCCCGATGGGCTAGTGCTTAAACCCATGCTGCCTTGGATAAAAACCGCCGCTGATTTCCCCTCCGTGTCACGGGCGCTCGTGTCGCCCAACGGACTATTGTGCGCGGGTGGAAATTTAGCGGAAGAAACGATTATTGCGGCCTACTGCAAGGGAATTTATCCGTGGTACAGCCAAGGCCAACCGATATTGTGGTGGAGCCCAGACCCGCGCATGGTGCTGCGCCCCGTAGATTTGCGCATCACCAAATCCTTGGCTAAAACCATGCGCCAAGGCAAATTTAGCATCACCTTTGATACCGCCTTCGAGCAAGTAATGCATGCCTGTGCCGCACCTAGATCGGACGACGGCGGCACGTGGATAGTGCCTGAAATGATTGCTGCCTACACCCGCCTGCATGAGCGTGGTGTTGCCCACAGCGTGGAGGCGTGGGTGCTGGATGAAGAGGCTGGAGAAAGCCAAAATACGCTCGTCGGTGGACTCTATGGCGTGGCACTTGGCAATGTTTTTTTTGGTGAGTCGATGTTTTCGCGACGCACGGATGCATCGAAGGTGGCCTTCGCCACCTTAATGGAAAAATTAAAAGCCGATGGTTTTGCGCTAATCGATTGCCAGCAAGAAACGCGGCATTTAGCAAGCTTTGGTGCCGCACCCATCGCGCGCACCACCTTTGCACAGCGGTTGCGGCAGTTAATTGATGTTGAGCAAGCGCGTTTGCCCGGCGGCAAATGCAGCGCGTGGCGGGCTTGAGTGATGAGTAAGCTCAACGATATTCCCTTCACTAATTTGCAGTTTTATGCCACCGCAGCCTACCCGTGTAGCTACTTGCCCGGTCGCTTGGCACGCAGCCAAGTGGCGACACCCAGCTATTTAATTGACACTGAAACTTATAGCAATTTAGTGGCGGTGGGGTTTCGGCGGAGTGGGGCGTTTACCTATCGGCCGTATTGCGATCATTGCAAAGCCTGCACGCCAGTGCGCGTTATCGCCGCTGAATTTGCGCCGCGCCGCCGCCATAAACGGGTGTTGGCGCTAAACGCCGATATGGTTGCCACCATAGAGCCGCTCAGGTTTTCGCACGAACATTACGCGCTGTACCGGCGTTACCAAGCGGCGCGCCACGCGGGTGGTGGCATGGATAACGACTCGCGCGAACAGTATTCGCATTTTTTGCTGCAGAGCAATGTCGCCACGAGTTTGGTGGAATTCCGTCTGCATGGGCAATTAAAAATGGTGTCTGTTATTGATGAGCTGCAAGATGGCTTGTCGTCGGTGTATACGTTTTTTGATCCTGATTCGCCAAAATTATCGCTCGGTACTTACAATATTTTGTGGCAAATTCACACCACCACAAAGCTCGGTTTGCCCTATGTGTATTTGGGCTACTGGATAGAAGAAAGTCGCAAAATGAATTACAAAATTGAATACCAACCGCTGCAAGGCCTGCAGCGATCACCGCATTCGCAGTTGGGCGAGTGGGTGGCCTTGCCCGCACCAAGTGCTGAGAAGGACGCGACATGATTCCTTACGGCATCACCCGCGCAGCCCTCTTCAAACTAGACCCTGAAACCGCGCATAACGTGGCCATGGCGGCACTAACCAAGATGTTTCGCCTGCACCTAACGGGATTAGTCGCCAAGCGCGTGCATGCCCCTTGTGAAGTGCTGGGGTTGAAGTTTGATAATGCAGTGGGCTTAGCTGCAGGCCTAGACAAAAACGGCGCGTACATTGACGCGCTGGCAGCGCTAGGTTTTGGCTTTATTGAAGTTGGCACAGTCACCCCAAAAGCCCAACCCGGCAACCCGCAGCCGCGCATGTTTCGCCTAACCGAACACGAAGCGCTAATTAACCGCCTAGGCTTTAATAACGGCGGTCTCGATGCGTTTTTAGCCAACGTACAGAAGGCAAAATATAAGGGGGTGTTAGGCCTTAATATCGGCAAAAACGCCACCACCCCAATTGAAAAAGCCGCCGATGATTACCTAATCTGTCTACGCGGCGTGTACCCGCACGCAAGCTACGTCACGGTCAATATTAGTTCGCCCAACACCAAAGGCCTACGCGATTTACAAGCTGCAAGTCAGCTTGAAAATTTATTGTCAGTGTTGAAGGCTGAGCAAAAATTGTTGGCCGTAAAACACAAGCGCCACGTGCCCATGCTGCTAAAAATAGCGCCTGATTTAGATTTAAAATCCATCAAAGACATCGCCGCATTGTTGCTGCAATACGGCTTCGAAGGCGTGATTGCCACCAACACCACGTTATCGCGCGATGCGGTGCGAGGCCATGCCCATGAGGCGGAAGCGGGCGGATTATCAGGCCGTCCGCTGTTCTCCCCATCCACGGAAGTGCTGCGCCAACTCAACATTGCTCTCAAGGGTAACTTGCCAATAATCGGCGTGGGCGGCATCAATAGTGCGGCTGACGCCAAAGCCAAAATTAACGCCGGTGCATCGTTGGTGCAAATTTATACTGGCTTTATTTATCATGGGCCACAGTTAATTGCACAATGCGCAAAGGCGCTGGCGGCCTAAATTGTCCAGCCTTGCTGAGCGCATCAACGCGCTACTCCCGCAAACCCAATGCACCCAATGCGGCTATGAGGGTTGCGCGCCTTACGCGACTGCGATAGCGGAAGCGGGCGCGAATATAAATCGCTGCCCACCGGGCGGAGAGGCTGGAATTACGGTACTTTCCACGCTATTGGGCGTGCCAATATTAGCGCTCGACCCTGAATGCGGCGAGTTTAAACCCAATCAAGTAGCGTTCATCAATGAGGCTGTATGCATCGGCTGCGCCAAGTGTTTACCGGCATGTCCGGTCGATGCTATTTTGGGCGCATCAAAATATATGCACACCGTGATTGCCTCGCACTGCACCGGCTGCGGGTTGTGCATACCGCCTTGTCCGGTTGATTGCATTACGTTGATTGAAGACCTACAAGTGCCAGTGTTGCCTGCTGCCGCCAAGTCCCTCGTGCGTTTTCATGCGCATGAGGCAAGGGTTGCGCAACGGGCGCAGGCGCGCGATGCGGCGTTGGCAGCGCGTGAGGCAGGGTGGCTGTAGATGTATTAAAAAAGGGCGTTTTCGGCTTTGTTGCTGGGGGAAGTTGCGTTCTTTAAGTCGGTGAGCGGGTGTTTGGCACCGAGGAAATTTGCAGAACCCCCTCTCTCCCAGCCTCTCTCCCACGAGGGGAGAGAGGAGCCAAAGCGGGGAAGGGCTTAAGGTTTCGTAATTGTTGAAAATTCTCAAAGCTGAAATTTGACGGCGAGCTGTCGAAACCACGCCCCTCTCTCCCCTCGCGGGAGAGAGGCTGGGAGAGCGGGGGTGTTAAAATCATCGAATCTATTTGCGCACACGTACAACAAGCCACCCGCAACAAAAAATATTCCGCACCCTTGACGGTTTTCCCCCAAAAATCCCGTTTAGTAGGTTGAAGGAAAACATCGCCCTTCATTTTGAAACCTAAAAGGACTTTCCATGCGCCTAAATATTCTATTTTTAGCAAGCATCACCGCTTTAACCTTGTCGCTATTCCCCCCAGCCCACGCTAAAACCCTGCGCTTGGCACTTTCTGATGACGCAACTTCCCTTGACCCGCATGTAGCGGGCTTGGCGATTAACAATCGCTTGCTCAACAATATTTACGAAGGTTTAGTGCGGCGCGATAAAGACTTCAATATCGTCCCCTCTTTAGCGGTGTCGTGGAGCCAACCTGATGCTAAAACATGGCGCTTTAGGCTGCGCGAAGGCGTAAAGTTTCACGATGGTGCGGCGTTTACAGCCGATGATGTGGTGTTTTCAGCCGCGCGCGCGTTGCATCCGCTTTCAAGCTTTAAAGAAGCGCTGCAAGGGGTTACGTCGGCTAAACGGGTAGATGATTTAACTGTTGATTTAATTATTGCCGAGCCCAATCCGGTGATGTTGCAGCACTTGTTGAGTTTTAACATTATGTCCAAAGCATGGTGCATCAAGCACAACGCGCAAAACCCACAAAACTATACGGACAAAGAAGATTCCGTGGCTTCGCGCCTAAGCAATGGCACCGGGCCTTTTATGCTTAAAAGTCGCGCGCCAGATGTAAAAACGATGCTGGTGGCACACCCACAATGGTGGAACCGCGCGGCCACTGATCGTGGCAATGTGACTGCGGTGGAATGGACGCCAATTAAACAAAACAGCACCCGCATGGCGGCATTGATGTCTGGCTCAATTGATATCGTGATTGATCCGCCATTGCAAGACCGCGCCCGATTTAAAAATATGGCGGACATGAAATTGCAGGTGGGCAGTGAAGCGCGTGTGCATTTTTTGGCAATGGATCAATTGCGCGACACGCTGCTGTACGGTGACACCTACGGGCAAAATGCGGACAAAAACCCGTTTAAAGATTTACGGGTACGTCAGGCTATTGCGCATACGATGGATGCCGATTTAATCGTTGATAAAGTATTTCGTGGCTATGGCAGACCCACTGGGCTTTTCATCGGCAAAGAAGTGCAGGGCTATGTGCCTGCGTTGGATAAACGCCTGCCCATCGATGTGGCGCAAGCAAAAAAACTGATGGTGCAAGCCGGTTACGCCGAGGGCTTTGAAGTAACGCTTGATTGCTTAAATCAAAGCCCTTTTGGTGAGGTTTGCCAAGCACTGGCGTCCCAACTGGCTTCCATCGGCATCAAGCTAAACATCAATATGGTTTCATTTAGTAATATTTTTCCCAAGCTTAGAAAATACGACACCAGCATGTATGTGATGGGCTACGGCGCGAGCACGATGGATGCCTACCAATTGTTAAATACGCAGGTCCAAAGCGCCGGGGCAAATGCAGGCGAAAGCAACTGGGGGCGTTATTCAAACGCAAAATTAGATGCGCTCATTAACCGCATAAAAACAGAGCTGGATATGTCAAAACGCAACGCGCTAATTGCAGAGGCGCTAACAATTGCGCGGGATGATTTAGCGCTGATTCCCTACTTGCAATCGGTGGTGGCATGGGCGATGCGTAAAAATATTGATGCGCCATATATTGCAGACAACAAGCCGTATTGGTATCGGTTTAGCGTGAATTGAAGGGAACAAAATGGCCTGAAGATGCCCAAAAATAGGGCATCTTCAGCCTGTTAAAATATTCACTTTATTTGATAATGGGCGTTGTAGGAAAGACAAATTTTGTGCTGAAATCGTACGTTGCGGTAGTCACTGAATTAACGGAATCGATGCGGTCAACACGGCGCACGGGTAATTTTGTGGCTTCGTCAATGGACAAAATGACGACCATGGCTGCTTCAGTGGTGATGTCTTTTACTTCAATGGTTTTTACCTTTCGGCCATTGATGGTTTCGGCTCTAACAGCAACAATGCCCATGTTGCCAATGCCTGATCCCGTGCCGACGCTTACCACCGCATCATCGCCCACAAATTGCCACGTATCTTCTGAGGGTGGCACGCTAGTGCGGTTCCAGGCGTTTTTACCCACCAATAAAGTGATGATAGGTTTTTCATTTTCGCCTGCAACGGTCATCAGCAATTTATTAGGTGGCGCAAAGTCGGTAATAGTTTGCGATTTGAAGGTTTGGCCAGCGTGTCGGCTTACAGAATCGGCGGTGATGCGGTGCGCGGTTTTGTCAGCATTGTTGAACGCGGCATCAAACTGCGCCAGCAACGCTTTGCGCTCGCCGGGTGACACCTTGTCGTTTGGCTGTGGATTGGCTTGGTCTTTAGTGGCAGCAGCAATCATGGCGGTCATGTCCATGCCGACGTTAATTTTTTCGCTTTCAAACGCCATGAGTGCGGTGCCATCACTTTTTACCATGTCGCGAAACTGTGCCCAAAAATAGCCGTCGGTGCGGGTGGGAATATCGTCGGTACTTAAAAAGGTGTCGGCCTTTTGCGTGCCCAGTTTGCTATCGCTGGCAATTGTGCAGGTCGCTGCCATGCTTTCGCTTACATGATGACAAACGAATGCTGCGCTGCCGCTTTTTTTAGGAATAGCTAACAATCCGAGCAAGCGCGCATCAGGTTTATCGGTATTCCACGCTATTTGTTGGCGTCTGCATTCCGCTTTGTTTTTGTAGCCAAATTCCACGCCCAACATCCACACCTTATCGACTTTGCGAATGACGATTTTGGCGACGTCTTGCAAACCGTCACCATCAAAATCGCCCACCGTGCGCCAAGGTGTTGTTGCCTTTGTTTGCGTCATCCACGCTTTCCAACCACTGGTTTGGTAGTCGCTTATATTCGCGTCGCGCCATTGGTCACGCTCAGCTTCCAGCACAATGCTGCAGCCTTTGTCGAGCAGCAGCGTAGCCAGTGTGGCGGGCTTTTGCGCAAAAGCGGGTGAAGTTTGGCAGATGATAACTGCGGCGCTGGCTGCTGCAAGCCGCAAGAGGCCGACGCGATTAGAATTGTAGTACATATTGGTTTTCCTCAATTTTTAAGCTGGCCTGCGCCCCAAACGGCAGCGTAAGTTTGCGCGGCACATGGCCGAAGGGCAGATTGGTTAGCACCGGAATGGTGTCGCCAAGTAAAGTGCGTAAGGTATCCAGCACGTGTTCCATGCCGTAGGCAAAGCGCGAACCAGCGGGGTCGCAATCGGTAAAGTCTGCTAGTAAAATTGCCTTTTGCTTTTGCAAAATACCGGCGTGGAATAATTGCAAAAACATGCGCTCAATGGCGTAAGGGTCTTCATCAATTTCTTCAATAAACAAAATGCCGCCGGTAATGTTGGGCATGTAGGGTGTGCCAACCAGATGCGCAACTAATGACATATTGCTGCCCCAGAGTGTGCCAGTGAGGCTTTGTGCGGGGTAGGGGTGCTCAACAGTTACCGCGTGCGAAGATGCCTCGCCGCGTAAAGTTGGCCAGCAATGGGCGTCCATAAAAGCTAAGTCAGACTTAGTTTCTGCATCAATTTCAGTGTTGAGTAAATCTGGAAAATCCACCGCCGCCATCGGCCCTGCGTAGGTGATGAGATTGCATTTTGCGAGTGCGGCTAAATTAAACGCGGTGAAGTCGCTAAAGCCCACGATAGGTTTGTTAGCGGTACGTACTAAATCCCAGTCAATTAAGTGCAAAAGGCGAGAGAAGCCATAGCCACCGCGCGCCATCATGAGGCAGTCGAGCGAGGGGTCGGCAAGCAGCGCATGGAAGCTCGCCACGCGTTCGGCATCGGTACCCGCGAAGTAGCGCCATTGGTTTGTGGTGGCGGGCTCTACGATAACTTGATGGCCGAGGGATTGGAGGCTTTGTACGCCGAGTGCTAAACGCTCGGGTACGACGGCACCGGCGGCGGAGAAGATGCCGATGCGGGCGTGGGTGGGTAGTTTTTTTGGATGGGAGTAGGTCATTTTAATATGGCTGGAGATGCCCGTATTTAGGGCGTTTTCGGGTTTATTAGCTTTGTGGATTAGTTGCGATCCCCCTCTCTCCCGGCCTCTCTCCCTCGAGGGGAGAGAGGGGTTTGATCGGGGTTGGTTTATGGCTTGCATTTTTGCTGGTTGATGGCGCTTAAAATAGTTTCTAATACGCCTTCAGTGTTGTTAAAAATATCGTTGTTCCAAAAACGTAGAACGGTAAAACCGCTGGCTTGTAGCCATGCATCGCGTGTTGCGTCAGCTGCGCTTTCGTTGTGTTGGCCGCCGTCGGCTTCGATGATTATTTTGGCTTGGAAGCTGATGAAGTCTACGATGTATTTGCCGAGTGGTTGTTGTCGTTTAAATTTTGCGCCGATGAGGCGATGGGCGCGTAAGGCGCGCCAGAGGTGGTTTTCGGCGTCAGTTTGGTTTGAGCGGAGTTGTTTGGCGAAGTCGCGTTGTTCCATTAGCCCCCTCTCTCCCACGTATGTGGCAAACCCGTCTCCCTCGAGGGGAGAGAGGAGCCTGAGCGATGATGTTTTTTAAATAGGTAATCTTGCTTGAGTTTAAAAAAAGCAGAAATTGCCGGTGATTGAAATCCACTGAAAATCGCAATGTCCTAAAAACCACGCCCCTCTCTCCCCTCGTGGGAGAGAGGCCGGGAGAGAGGGGGTAGCCTTTAAAAACAACAACCTACCTCCGCTGCGCCTGCGCATCCACTACCGCCAACGCCGTCATATTTATTATCCTTCGCACCGTCGCTGTTGGCGTCACAATATGCACCGGCTTCGCCGCACCGAGTAATATCGGACCAATGGTTATGCCGCTACCGGCGGCTGTCTTCAGCAGGTTAAACGAAATATTAGCCGCATCTAGCGTTGGCATAATCAGCAAATTCGCTTCGCCTTTTAAGCGTGCCGATGCAAACGATGCGCTGCGCACTTCTTCTGACAGCGCTGCATCGCCATGCATTTCGCCTTCTACTTCTAGGTCAGGCGCGCGCGCTTGAATTAGAGCCAACGCATCGCGCATTTTTTGCGCACTTGGCGCATCGCTCGTGCCAAAATTGGAATGTGAAAGTAGGGCGGCTTTTGGTACTAAACCGAAGCGTTTAATTTCTTCAGCAGCCAAAATCGTCATTTCAGCAATTTGTTCAGCCGTTGGGTCAACATTCACGTACGTGTCGCAAATGAATACCGTGCGCTTGGGCAGCATGAGCAAATTCATGGCGTAAAAATGCTTCACGCCCGCACGTCGTCCCACCACTTGTTCCACGTATTGCAAATGCAAATCATGGGTACCGAAGGTGCCGCAAATCATGCCGTCGGCGTCGCCCTTGCAGATCATCATCGCGCCGATGAGCGTTAGGCGACGACGCATTTCAATTTTGGCGTAGGTTTCAGACACCCCACGGCGTTGCGTGAGCTCGTAATATTTTTGCCAATAGCTACGATAACGATCGTCGTGTTCTGGGTTTACCACTTCAACGTGACGGCCCAATTCTAGGCGCAAACCAAACTTTTCAATCCGCTTTTCTAGCACCGATGGGCGACCAATTAATATCGGTTTAGCCAAGCCTTCATCCACCACAATTTGCACGGCACGCAGCACGCGCTCGTCTTCACCTTCGGCGTACACGATGCGCTTCGGGTTGGCTTTGGCTTTGCCAAATACCGGCTTCATGATTAAGCCGGAATGATATACAAACTGATTTAGGCGATCACGATACGCATCCCAATCGGTAATGGGGCTGGTGGCAACACCTGAGTCCATCGCGGCTTGCGCAACGGCAGGGGCAATTTTTGTGATTAAGCGCGGATCAAATGGCTTTGGAATTAAATATTCGCGACCAAAACCAGACGCGGTTTCGCCATAGGCCATGGCCACAATATCGTTCTGCTCGGCCATCGCTAAATCCGCAATAGCGTTCACGGCGGCAAGCTTCATCGCTTCGTTAATTGTGGTCGCACCGACGTCCAGCGCGCCCCTAAAAATAAACGGAAAGCACAGCACATTGTTTACTTGGTTTGGATAGTCGGAGCGCCCGGTGGCAATCACCGCATCGTCGCGTACCGCGCGAATTTCTTCCGGCAAAATTTCAGGGTGAGGGTTGGCGAGCGCCATAATTAGCGGGTTTGCAGCCATTTTGGCGACCATATCGCCTTTTAAAACGCCGCCTGCTGATAAGCCTAAGAAAATATCAGCGCCGCCGATTACGTCCGTCAATTTGCGCGCATCAGTCTTCTTGGCGTAGCGCGCTTTATTAGGATCCATTTCTTCAACGCGGCCTTCGTACACGACGCCGGCAATGTCGGTTACCAAAATGTTTTCCATCTTCAAACCGAGTGCTACCAACATATCTAAACAAGCCAGCGCCGCAGCACCCGCGCCAGATGCCACGAGCTTTACTTCACCAATGTTTTTGCCTACGACCCGCAAGCCATTTACTACCGCAGCGCCAACAATAATGGACGTGCCATGTTGGTCGTCATGGAAGACCGGAATTTTCATCCGCTCGCGCAATTTACGCTCGACATAAAAGCATTCAGGCGCTTTAATATCTTCTAAATTTATACCGCCAAATGTGGGCTCAAGGGCCGCAATAATATCGACCAATTTATCGGGATCGTTTTCGTTTACTTCAATATCAAACACATCAATACCGGCAAATTTTTTAAACAATACGGCCTTACCTTCCATCACTGGCTTAGCTGCAAGCGGGCCGATATTGCCCAAGCCAAGCACGGCGGTGCCGTTAGTAATTACTGCCACCAAATTACCGCGCGAGGTGTAACGCCGCACCGCTGCTGGGTCTTCAACAATCGCCTCGCACGCAAACGCGACACCGGGCGAATAGGCCAACGCTAAATCGCGCTGCGTGCCAAGCAGCTTTGTAGGGGCAATTTCAATTTTGCCAGGCGTCGGAAATTCGTGATATTCCAGCGCGGCTATTTTCAGGTCATTCGAACTTTTTGATTGTTCCACAGTGTGGCTCCTCGATTTTAGATTCTCTTGAAGTTTAGCATGTGGCGTATGCGTACTTTATGAGATGGTGGAAGTCTTCATGCAATTGGGGCATAACAGCTTATGATATAGTGCAGTCGTGCAGCACTATTTTAGTGCCGCTGAATAAGGGTAAATCTAAATGCTAAATTCGACGGAAGTTAGATCCAGCGTAAAAGTGGTTGGTCTCAATGGCCAGATTTCGCTTGGCAAAGAATTCGCGGGGAAACAAGTGCTAGTTGAAGAGCGCGAGCCGGGCGTGTGGCTGGTGCGCACCGCGCTCGTCATCCCTGAAAACGAGCTGTGGCTGCATCAACCCGTAACGCAGGCGGCCTTGCAACGCGCCCTAGCCTCAGCGCAGGCGCATTCACTTAAAGTCACCACCGATATCGATGCCTTTTTAGAGACCGTCAGCCATGAAAGAACAGCGCGTACAACTGGACTTAAACAACCCCGAATTTCAGGCAAGTTGGCTAAGACTGGATAAGCCAGAACGCAATCGCGTTACCGATACGCTTAAAAAACTAAAGGAAATCACTTGGGAACAGGTGTACCGCGACCAAGGGCTGAAGTGGGAAAAAATAGCCAGCATAAAACCGCCGCAAGGCATTCTCGCAATCTATTCCTTGCGGATTACGCAGTCTTGCCGCGCGGTGGCCTACCGAGATGGTGATGTGTTGCGGTTGTTAATAGTCGCAGCGGATCATGATGCGGCTTATGGGAAGCAATAAATGAGTGCCTGAAGACGCCCTAAAATAGGGCATCTTCAGGCATTTTTTTCGGATAAATCCACCTATGATTTCGCCGGTCTGGGCTGTGACAACATTGGCGGTGGTGTTGGGTTGTCTTTTAAGCGTAAAAACTTAAATCCCGCTAATACCTTGCCCGGTTTGCCGCTGGCGGCTTGGCGGGTTTCACGCTCCGTGGCGCGGGCGATGAAGGCATCAAAACTTTCTTCGCGCACGGTGGGCTCAGCCGAGTGTAGAAAATTGCGTTCGCCATTTTTGCCGATGACGACTAAGCCAACGTGGGACGCCCAATAATTACCGTTTTGGCCGGAGATGACGTTGACAAAATCGCCTTCGTTTAACTGCGCCGCAATTTCTGCCACCATGGTTTTAGGTACGTAGGTTTCGGTGGTTTTTTCGATGGCGATTTTGCGATCAATTTTATAGCGATTTTTTAGGAATTTTTGGCGGTCTACCGTCATCGCGTAGCTGCCTGCCCGCGTGCCC
>JAYUOW010000055.1:0-18545 GCA_043760555.1 Betaproteobacteria bacterium | reverse complement strand
TGACGGTTTTGTTGGATTTTGACCGCTAAAAGCGCATAATTGTGTTTGTCAAAAATTATTAACCAAGGAGCTTGTCATGCGTCAGCTTAAAACGATTTTTAGCGCAATTTGCGCAGCCACAGCCGCAATTTCAATTTCTGCTCACGCTCAAGATTTCAGCAAAACCGAAATTAAAACCGAAAAATTATCCGCCACCACCTACGTGTTGTTTGGCTCTGGTGGCAATATTGGCGTATCCGTTGGCGAAGACGCGTTATTTTTGGTGGACGACCAATACGCGCCGCTCACGCCCAAAATTTTGGCCGCGTTAAAGGCTATTACGGACAAGCCGGTGAAGTTTGTACTCAATACCCATTGGCATGGCGACCATTCTGGCGGTAATGAAAATATGGCTAAGGCCGGCGCGGTGCTGGTGTCGCACGACAACGCCCGCAAACGTATGTCGAGTGAGCAATTTAGCTCTCTATTTAAAAACAAAACACCGCCGTCACCCAAAGCGGCATTAGCGCAAGTGACGTTTTCTAGCGACGTGACTTTCCACATTAACGGTGACGAAGTGCAGGGCTTTCACGTACCCAAAGCGCACACCGATGGGGACACGATTGTCCACTTTAAAAACAGTAACGTCATCCACATGGGCGATACGTTTTTTAACGGCTGGTATCCGTTTATCGACGTGTCTGGCGGCGGCTCGGTAGAAGGCATTATTGCCTGCGCCGATAAAGTGTTAGCCATGGCCAATGACGCAACTAAAATCATCCCCGGTCACGGCCCTGTGAGCAACAAAGTAGAGCTAAAAGCCTACCGCGACATGATCACCACCGTTAATGACCGCGTAAAAGCGCTGCTAAAAGCGGGTAAAAAACTAGAAGAAATTCAAGCGGCGAAACCATCAGCCGAATACGACGAACGCTGGGGCAAAATGTTTATGAAGCCAGAGCGTTTTGTTGAAATGCTAGTCGGCGCTAATTCTTAAAACCTATCTCAAGAAAATCAAATAATGACTAATCCTTACGCGTCGCCGGAAGCGGATTTAACGAAGGATTCAAGTGGTGGTGAAGGCGTATCTGTAAGGACTATTCAGATACTCAAACAGACAAAGAAATGGGCTAATCGCACGAAGATTTTGCTCGCTTTTATGGCGCTGGGACGCGTCATAAACGCCGCTACCATGTTGCGCTTGCAAATTGGGCGGAGTGAATCTGAGGCCACCGAAAACGACGTTGCCCAAACCCTGCAAATAGGCATTGATACTATCCACTATTTGGTGTGGGCAGTGATTCCTGTGGTTTTGGCAATATACGCGCACCGGTATGCAGTCGCCATTTCAAAACTGCTCGAAGATGGGCAGATACCTTCTCTTGAAGCAGCACTCGAAATGCAGGCGAGTTTTTGGCGGATTTTTTTCATCACGTTTATTGTGGAGGTGTCGTTTAATGTGTTCTCCAAGCTATTAGTTGGCGCCGTCGCTGTGTATTTTTCATAGTTTTGCTCGCTGTCGCTAAAGCGAAAAAACGCGTATCAACCCAACACGGTTTATGGAAATGCTCGTTGGCGCTAATTCTTAAAACTTAACCCAAGAAAATTAAATAATGACTAATCCTTATGCGTCGCCAGAAGCGGATTTAACGAAGGTATCGAGTGGTGGTGAAGGCGTTTCTGAAGCCACTATTGAAGCATTGCGTGGCACTAAGAAGTGGGTACGGCTCATTGGCGTATTGGCAGTTATCGTCGCAGTAATTACGGCTTTGGGCGGGGTGGCAATGATGTTTGGAATGGCCATGAGTGCACGCGGTGGCGGAGATTCCGTTGGCTTTATGATTGGTGCGGGCGGTCTGTATGTGCTTATAGGCTCAGTTTACGGCGTACTTGGACGATATTTACTGGGCTACGCCAGAGCAATTTCACGGCTGCTTGAAGACGGTCAACTAACATCGCTAGAAACTGCGCTGCAACAGCAGCAAAAATTTTGGCGAATCGCGGGTGGTCTAGTCGCAGTGATGTTTGCGCTCTTTGTCATCGGCTTCGGTGCGGCGATACTGATCCCAGTGATGAAGCTCTGGTAGTTGTTATGTTTCATAATACCTTGTAGATGCCCTAAAATAGGGTGTCTCCAAGGTATTTTTTCATTGATGCGAAGACTTAATTTACGCTTGCCAGTAAATATTCTCGCACCCGACCCACTGCATTCGATGGCTTATTTTTCGCGAATAAGTGGTATGCATGCGGCGACGGCAGACTGGTCTTGCCGATCTGTACTAAGCGCTTTGCTTCTATTGCAGACTCACAAAATTCATCGAGCAACAGCGCTAAGCCACCGCCTTCTTCACACGCGCTTGCCGTCAAGTGAATCAAGTTAAAGTGTAGGCCGGGCAAGGTTTCTGGCGGGTCTAATTTTGCGGCAATAAACCAATCGCGCAACCGTGGGTAACGCCAGCCGCGGTCAATAAAGCTGGTATGCAGCATTGGTTGCACCATCAGTTCGGCTAATGTCGGTTTAGTCAAACTTAGCTGTGCCGCAATGCTGGGCGCTGCATACAGCTTAAACTTGCCACGCAATAAAAAATCTTGGGTGTAGCCTTCGGTTTCATCGCGCTCATGAAAAATCGCTAAATCAGCGCCAATTTTTACGTGGCTGCGGTCGCTATCGGCTTCCACGCGAATTTCAATATCGTCGTTCGCGCGATGAAACGCCACCACGCGTGGCATGAGCCAGCGTGCTGCAACCGTGAACTGTGCGCGAATGGTCACCACTGCACGCTTTTGCGCCACCTTAGCGTGCGATGTGGTTTGAATTAAATGCTCAAACACATCCTGAATATGCTGCGCGTAATTTAACCCCGCTAATGTTGGCTCAACGCCGTTAGCGCTCCGCGTAAAAAGGGGCGCTTCAAGCCATTGTTCAAGCTGCTTTACGTGATGGCTAATAGCCGCAGGCGTTAAGTGCAGTTCTTCGGCCGCGCGTTTAAAGCTGCGGGTGCGTGCGGCTGATTCAAATGCTCGCAAGGTGTTGAGAGGCGGCAGTTTTTTGTGCATGATTATCCAAAAATTAGACCTAATTAAATTTAGCCTAAGACCGTAAATCATTCGTTTGCAGGCTATTTTACTGCAGTGATATTATCATTTTTGTGGTTTTAGCTATTGTTTTTTTGTGCCTCAAGTACACTTTAAGTTGTTAAAAAGACGGCAGAGATGCAGTTTTAATTGGTCTAGCTCTGCTGCAGATTTCGCGCATCAAAGCACTCATCTGAAAGGTTTTCCATGCGTCAATTTCCATTTGTTTCTTTGCCAAACGCGTTGCTAATTATGCGCGTGGCGATCGCTGTTTTTTTTCTAGCCCACGCTACCGTGCGGCTGGTGAACGGCAGCATTCCGGGCTTCGGGTCATTTTTGGATAACCGCGGTATTCCGTTTGGCCTAGCATGCGTGTGGGCAATTACTGTGTTTGAAATCGGCGGTGGTTTATTGTTGGCATTTGGTATAAAAGTGCGCTGGGTGACGATTGGCTTTCAATCAATTTGCTGGGGCGGCATTGCCATCATTCATGCAAAGCTTGGCTGGTTTGTTGGCGAGCATGGCACAGGCGGGGTGGAATACAGTTTGTGCTTATCGGTGGGGCTGTTGGTGCTTGCGGCGGCTGATCGAGAAGGATATTTCATAAAAGCAAAAAGGTAATCGGGGGTGCTTAAGTGCGGTTGAATCAAATGACGCTATCCGCAGCCATTTCGCCAAGCGCATGATGCCCAAAGTAATTGTGTCTGCTTGACATTACTAAATGTAATGTTTACTATACATTAAGAATTTGGTTAAGTTTTCGAAAGCACAGCAACAATGGACGGAAAGCTGCCTGTGTTCCTGCTTGTCAGTAACGCGGGCTCTGCGCGCGTAAGGCACTAGCTTTATGCCTGAAGATGCCCTATTTTAGGGCATCTTCAGGCAATAAATGGTTATTTTTTGTTGGATAGCGCGACTTGTGTGGCGTGCGCAGGGCGCTGGTCGTGACAGGCTTTAGCCTGATGTTTCAGCGTTTCGCGCCATAAATTCCGTCAACCGTCGGATTGTGGACAAGCGCTGGGCAACCGCCTTTTATACTGCGACGTTGTTGTGAAATATTGCGGGTACACCGCGAATGCGTGAACTGCAAGGCGTGCCCAAATGGAACCCAATAGTGGCCGACCACGCCCGACTAAGTTCCACATAAGAATGGTCGATTACTATCGATCGCATACTTTGCGCAAGGTGAGTCATGCGCAACGGGTTTAACAGGAGTGAATAGATGAGAATTTTAATTGCCGATGATGACGTGGAATTTAGTGCGACCCTACAGCTTGATATGGCTCCGCAGGGTTTTATTGTCGATGCTGTTTGCGCATCTAGCGCGCTGATGAATGCGCTGAGTCAGCACCGCTACGACGCCGTTTTATTGGCGATGCAGTTAGCCGGCCAAAGTGGGCTTACGTTGTTAGCAGATATGCGAAAGCGCGGTGACACAACGCCCGTAGTGCTCGTATCGGGAGCGCAGAGTGAAGCCGAGCTCGTGCAGGGCTTGGATGCAGGGGCGGATGACTATATTGCCAAGCCGTTTAGTCTTGAAGAAAGTTGCGCACGCTTGCGTGCACTGGTGCGTCGCGCCAGTGGCGGGAAGAACCCCGCTGTAGGCACGGCCGCACACACTGGCGTGGCCGCAATTGCATGCGACATTGATGTGATGTCGGTGATGCACATGCCGATTGCAACGCCAACGCTACCCACATCACCCACGCTCAGGCAAAAAGAAGTGCTAAATTTAATTGCGCAGGGGTGCCAAAACAAACACATTGCCCGAGAATTAAATATTGCCGAACGCACCGTGAAAATGCATATTACGGCGCTTTTAGAGTTAGTCGGTGCTAAAAACAGAACCCATCTTTTAGTGATAGCCGGTGCGCGAGGGTTGCTGTGATGATCGCCTATGTTGCCAAGCCTCATCACTTCGGAACGCGCGGCAGCTGCCCGAACACGTGCGGCGTCGCAATGCGCCTATGCGAGGGCGGTTTTCAAAACGGGATTGAATGCGAATCTTACTAGTAGAAGACGATGCGATGTTGGGAGAAGCCACGCGTGCTGGCCTTTGTGATGACGGTTTTGCCGTCGATTGGGTAGAGTCCGCGGGGGCTGCGCTGGCGTCGTTGCGCGCGGCAACCTATAGCGTGGTGCTGCTTGATATTGGCTTGCCCGCAAAATCAGGCATGGATGTGTTGTCAGAAATGCGTGCCAACGGCGACGCGACGCCGGTCATTTTTTTAACTGCCAGAAGTCACGTACAAGACCGTATTTTGGGGCTCAACACGGGTGCGGATGATTACATTATTAAGCCCTTTGATTTAAACGAAGTGGCTGCGCGTTTGCGTGCATTGGGGCGGCGTGCGGCAGGGTTGGCGGGGCAGGTTATTACGGCACAGTGCGTAGCGCTTGATGTTGCCGCTAAGCAAGTAAAGCTCAACGGCGAGAGTGTGGAGATGACAGCCCGTGAATATCAAATTTTGCTGTATCTGATGGAGCGGCAAAACCGAATTGTTTCGCGTCCGCAGTTGGAAGAATCGCTGTACGCTTTTAACGATGAGCTTGGAAGTAACGCGGTAGAAGTGTATGTGCATCAATTGCGTAAAAAACTAAAACCGTTTGAAATTAAGAACGTGCGGGGGTTGGGATATGTTATTAAAGGCTAGGTTCAAACAGCTTGCAAGTTCGATGGCGTGGCGCTTGTATGCGGCTATATTTTTGAGTTCGGTCGTGTTTTTTTTCGCGGTGATTTTCTGGCTTGCGATAGACTCAACGCGGGATGAAAGTGTATTTTTCGACGGGGATATGAAAGCCATTGCGACCACGATTTTATTGTCTATGCCAGCTTCAGCTGCGAAGATTGAAAGTGCAGTTAATTTCGGCGAAGCCGATGAGGCTGTAGCAGAGCGGCAAGTGGATGCACGCCGCACCTTTTATTTGCAAGTCTGGTCCGCCGACGATCGGCTTTTGCTAAAGTCACCATTGACCCCTGCCGAACGTATTTGGCCAAATACTGAGGCTGGTTTTTCGTGGGTGGATGTTGGTGAAACGCGATGGCGCGTGTTTAACGTGTGGAGTAAAAATCGTCAAATACTGGTGCAGTACGCGCAACCGGTAGCGATGCGTGATTCGATTATTTGCGAGGTATTTAACGCGGCTCTTGGGCAATTTGCTTGGTTTATTCTTGTGCTAATTGGCGTGGTGTGCGCGGTGGTGCAATGGAGCTTACGGCCGCTTGTTGCTATTAGTGCTGAATTGTCCGCGCGCGGCACAAATGATCTTAGCCCGATCGTAATGACTGGTATTCCCTCAGAAATTAAGAAAATTATTACGCCGTTTAATGGCTTGCTGATTCGACTTGGTGAGGCCAGAAAAAATGAGCAGCGGTTTTTATCCGACGCCGCACACGAGCTGCGTACGCCGCTCGCAGCCTTGCGGGTGCAAGCGCAGACGGCGCTCAGAAGCACCCACGCTGTCGAGAAAGAAAAGGCGCTATTAAAACTTGTAAGCGGAATCGACCGCACCACACGCGTTGCCGAGCAGTTGCTCAATATTGCGCATGTGGACGCATCGAGCAATAAGGGTGCAGCAACGGCAGTGTTTAGCCTGCAGCAGCTAGTGAAAGATGTGGCAGGCTTGCTGGCAGCAGAGGCGGAGCGTAAAAGTATCGCGATTAAAATTGCTGATGGTGATTGCAAGGTAAATGGTGACCCGCTCACAATCGGCATCGCAATTCGTAATCTGCTGGAAAACGCCGTGCGCTACACGCCGCCAAATGGCTTGGTAGAAGTGCGGGTAGCTGCAATCAATAAAGTGCCCACTTTAATGGTGACTGATAACGGCCCCGGTATTCCTGCATCGGAGCGGCAGAAAGTGCTTGAGCGGTTTTATCGTCTGCACGCTTCGGTGGTTGAAGGGTCAGGTTTAGGCTTGGCTATTGTCAAGCGCGTGTGCGACAGCATCGGCGCTACCTTAATGCTCGACGACGCGCAGTTGGTTATTGACAACGCGCTTGTTGCCGAATCGTCGCGTGAGCGCACACAAGGTGCCGGCTTAAAGGTGACGATCCAGTTCGCGCCAGCGTAGCCTGTTTGAGCGATTCTACGCTTGGTGAATCGCACTGCGGAATAAGCCATGATCGACATAGCAAAAACCTGCCCTTAAGTGCTATTTACACCTCAAATCGTGCCCTATACAATCATGCAGAATGTTGCGGGATTTATTCCCGCGATGTGATAATATGCATACGCTTGCCTAGGGGTGCTCTGGCCAATCATAGGCAGGTGTCAAGCTTTATTGAGGAGCGCCAATGTTCAACATGCATGTAAATTTGCTTCGCCAAATCGCAAGGGCGACTCGAAGTTTATCTACGAAGCCAACGATGCCAGCATCTGCGCAATCCTTAATTCAAGTTGCAGCCGCAATACCCGCTTCGCTTCAAAAGTTTGAGTCACCGAGTCTGATGGTTCGTTTCCATTTCTTTAATAGCAACTGTGAGGAATATCATGCGTAATTTATTTAACGGTGTTCGGGATGTATTTTTCAGTATCTCGTCGGCATTTACCCGTGTAATGATGGCTTTTGCTGGCGCTGCAGTTATCTGCGCTACGCCCAGTTTTGCGCAAATCATTATCGCTCCAATTTCAGCAACGCCATTGGCCTTGTTGCGCTTCGAACCGCCCAACCCAAGCGTCGGCCAGTTGGTCACACCCGTTATTGAAGGTACGTGGCACAACGGCTGCTTACCGCGCACGGGGCAGCTGACGGGCGATTCATTTCGCCGTGTAGTTACCATTGGCCTATCACCAGCAAGCACTATTTGCACGCAAGCGTTTCAGCCATACAAAATGGAATTACCACATCTTAAGTTTGACGCTGTTGGGCAGTATGAATTTCAAGTCGTCGATGATCTTGGAGGGAGATATGCGCCGGCATTTCTAACGGTTTTTGCATCCGGCAGTACCGGTACGCAAGCTAACATTTCAGGCTTATGGTATGAGCCAGCAACATCTGGCTCAGGGTTATTTATGACGCAAAGTTTGGCAGGGTCTTTCGATCAAATATTTGGCGCTTGGTTCTACTACACCCCGGCTGGTGCACCTACGTGGCTGAGCTTTCAAGAAGGCAAGTGGCAATCTGCAGGCGTGCTGGTAGGCAATGTATATCAGACCACCGCCGAGGCAAAAATTTGTGCTCCGCTTAACCCAATTTGCACCGGAAATTGGTCGCCTACTCCTGCTGCAAGCATTCGCAAAGTCGGTAGCTATATGTTCACACTGAAAGATGCAAATAGTGCTGATCTGGTGATTACTAGTGATAGTTCTGCTTCACGAAAAATTCAGCTTGGTAAGCAAATGCCTTAGTGGTGTCTGATATTTATACATCTTATGAAAATGACTGCGCGGGTAAACATTACCCTCGCGCCTTTGTGGCTATCCAAGTTTTTGTTCGTTTGATATTGATTTCAAAAAGAGCGATGAAAAATCGAGTCAGTAGTACTGGGCGCACTTCGGATGCTTACACCCCAAAAACCTGCCAATAAAACTGGCTTGTTTCCACTTTAATTTAGGAGTCATCATGAAGAACTTTAGACGTAGTTGTTCAATTGAAGTATCGACATCGCTAGTCTGCGTTTCGTCGGCAATAAAATATGTAAGGGCTGGGGTAGTTCGCGTTGCTCTTTTGGGTGTATTTACTGTCGCGGCAACCCCCACTTTCGCGCAAACAATCATCGACCCAGTTTATCCTGCCCGCGTAGCAGTCCTGCGATTTGAGCCGTCAAACCCAACAGTAGGTCAGCTCGTTGTACCCATCGTTGAGGGCGTTTGGCCTAACGGGTGTGTACCGCAAAATGGGCAAGTGTCCGGGGGGGCGCTTCGCCGTACCGTTACGCTAGTATTGCCCTCTGCAGCCAGCGCCTGCACCTTGGCGCTTAAGCCTTACAAGTTAGAGCTGCCAAGCGTAAAGTTTGATCGCGATGGCGAGCACGAGTTTCAGACAGTGGACGAATCCGGCAAATTTTATGGACTCACACTTTTGACTGTCTTTGCCGTTGGAAGCACGATCCCGCAGGACGCGCTTTCTGGTCTTTGGTTCGAACCTATTACCTCGGGGTCTGGACTATTCATGACGCGGAGTTTAGCGGGAACCACCGACCAAACATTTGGCGCGTGGTTTTACTACAACACTGCGGGTCTGCCTTCGTGGGTAAGTTTTCAAGAAGGTGTGTGGCAATCGCCCGGTGTTTTGGTAGGAAATGTCTATCAGACGAACGCAGATCAAAAAACTTGCTCACCACTTGATTCAGCTTGTGTTTCTAACTGGTTGCCAGCGCCAGCTTCCAAAATAAACAAAGTAGGTAGCTTTAAGATGACCGTAACTTCGACCTATAGCGCCGAACTAGTAATTTCTAGCGCGAGTTCTGAGTCGCGAAAAATACAGTTGATAAAGCAAATGCGTTAGTTGCAATCCCCCCAACAAGTTTGTTGAGACCCGGTGTACAGCTGCAGGAAAGTCTGTTGTACACCTGTCATGCCAATTCCCATTCTAATTTTTAAAGCGAAACTAATCTAGTGCACACCATTCTTGGTGCCAATGGCACCATCGCCCGCGAGTTGTCGCGAGCCATTTCTAAAACGAACACCAACATTCGCCAAGTCAGTCGCAACCCGCAGAAAGTGCATTTGACCGACGAAGTTTTTGCGGCCGACTTACTCGACGTTAGTGCTACCGACACGGCGGTTGCAGGTAGCGATGTCGTGTATCTGGTCGCAGGCTTGAGATACGACACAGCCGCCTGGCAAGCGCAATGGCCGCACGTGATGCGCAACGTGATTGCAGCCTGCAAGCGGCATGGCGCGCGGTTGGTTTATTTTGACAACGTCTATGCTTACGGCAAGGTGTCAGGCGCGATGACGGAAGAAACGCCATTTAATCCCTGCAGCAAAAAAGGCGAAGTAAAAGCAAAGGTAGCCACGATGTTGCTGGATGAAATGCAGCGCGGCAATATCGCCGCCATGATCGTGCGTGCGGCAGATTTTTATGGCCCCGGTGCGACACAAAGCTTTCCGCACGCTACGGTTTTTAGCCGCTTAAAACGCGGCAAAACGCCGCAGTGGATTGGTAACCCTAACGCCATTCATGCGTTCACCTATACGCCTGATACGGGTGATGCACTCGCGCTGCTGGCGCGCTCACCCGAGGCGTACGGGCAAACGTGGCATCTACCAACATCAACAGAGCCACTTACGGGGGCCAACTTCGTACGCCTAGCTTGCGCGGCAGCGGATTACCCAAACAAAATTCAGGTGGCACCGCCATGGTTGCTTCGCGTGATGGGATTGTTCGCGCCGGTGCTGCGTGAAAACGCGGAAATGATGTACCAGTTTGAGTTTGACTACCAGTTTGATAGCGCAAAAATTGAATCGGTTTATAGCCTGCTTGCTACGCCTTACAACCAAGGGGTTGGCGCGTGTTTGCGGCGTTGAGTGTTTGCAAAGCAGCGCTTCTTGCAGTCATATTGCGCAAAGTTGCTTATTGTTTTTGTAGGTGAATTTTTGGTTTATAACTTAGGAGATTTTAAAATGGCCAATTTATTTCAGGCTTTTCAAAATGTTGTTCGCAATGTAAGTATTGCACTTATGCTCGTTGTAGGCAGCAGCGCTTTTGCAGGCGTGAATGTGTGGACGGGGCCTTGGCCCAGCAACGTGGAACCGCGCGATATGCAGGCCATATCAAGCACCGGAAAAATACTAGCTACTGGTTTTGGCGCTGCCGAAACGTTGTACACCAGCCTTGACGGTGGCGTAAGCTGGTCGGCTGAGCTTGCCGTAAGTGGCGTGGGTAATAATGTTGGGGCGCTAGGTGTTGATATTCAAAACCCGAACGCGGTTTGGGTTGCTGACCGCACCTTTGCGCGTCTGTATCGCTCTATTGACGGCGGTAAAACATTCACATCTAGCACCGGCTATGGACGGGTAAATGCGATCCACGTAAAGGGCAACAACGTGTATTTGGCAACAACCGATGGCGTGCACCGCAGCCAAGATAGGGGAGTCACATTTACCCGTGTGGCGGCGCTCAGTGCGGGGGTTGCAGGGGTAACCACCACCAGTGATGGCACGGTATTTATTGCGCAGGCCAGCGGTATATCGCGAAGCGTGAATGGCGGCATTACTTTCACGCAGGCAGGCCTGGTTAATGTGAGCGTGAATAATGTTCGCGCGGCCGCGGATGGCACTGTTTACGCCACCGCTGGGCAAAACTTGTACGTAACGCTGGATCAAGGTAATTCGTGGGCAATTTCAGTGCCTGCTACTAAAGTTGATTTAGGCGCCGCAACCGCGTTAAGTGGATTGAACGTGGCACCAGACAACACGGCCATGCTCTATATCAATGGCAGCCTCGCCAGAACTTCCGATCGCGGCAACACATGGGTGCTCATCAACGGCGCATTTGCTACCAATGTTGCGATTGTGGGCGTGACGCAGGAGGCGGCAAATCCCACAATAGTCTATGCCTATAACGATAGATCTGACGTATTAAAATCAACAGACGGTGGCAAGCAATGGCAGAAAATTTCAAGCGCATGCGCAACATCGTGTAACGACTATTTTATCCGCCATTATTATGTTCCGACGCCAATTATTTTTGCATCATCAAACACGTTGAAGTATTCAACAAATGGCGGCGCAAACTTTACCGACGCCATTTTTTTAGGCGGTAACCCCAATGGCATCATCGACATTGCGCAAGCCGCCCCAAATAGCGGCACCTTTTACGCCGGTACGGGTTCCGGCGTGTTTAAAAGCACCAACAATGGCGTAACCTGGAATAAAACCAGTACAGGACTCCCTGCAAGTTCAGAGCACACGTCCATTGCGGCAGATAGCCAAAATGGCAACCTCGTTTATACCGGTGTAACCAATAGACTTGTTAGTCCACGAACAAACGTGGTGTACAAATCGGTAGACGGTGGCAATACCTGGGCGCTTGCTGGCTTGCCGCTCACCACTGCAGTTACATCGATTAAAGCGGTAGCAGGCAAGACGTTTGTAAGCACGTACGGCAGCGGATTGTTTTATAGCGATAACGGTGGCCAAACATGGTCAAGCCGTAACGCTGGCACAACGACGGGGAAGTTAACGCGTGTAATTGTGGACGCAGCACGCCCTGCAAACATGTTCTTGGCGGGCGAAAAGGGTTTGGTGTATCAATCTATTGATGGCGCGCTAAATTGGTCGCCAATAAATTATCGCTTGCCGGAAGTAGATGTGGATGACCTTATCGTTTCCCCAGACGGCAAAACACTGCACATCGCGATGAGTTATTTCCCCTACAACAGTGGCTATTATCAGTACACCATTTCTAATCCAGTTATTGGGCCAACTACCGATGTTTATCGCTTGTACAGTCCAGTGTTGCAGGGTCATTTTTATACTGCTGATGCCAATGAATATCGCGTGCTTACTTCAACATCGCAGTGGAATGGGGAAGGTAAAATTTACGTAGCGCTGGTGCAGCCAGGAAGCGTTAACGGTATTGCCACCGTCCCGCTGTACCGCCTCTACAGCCCTGCGCTGCGCCGTCATTTGTGGACGACTGATTTCAATGAATACAGTGTATTGGGCACGCTGGGTTGGACTCCAGAAGGAGTTGCGTGGCATATGAGTCCACAGGCAACCGAGCTAACGATTCCTATCTATCGTCTGTTCAGTGAAGTTTTACGTAAGCACTTCTATACCGTTGATGAAAACGAAAAAAATGTGCTGTCTAACTCCGGTTGGAAATACGAGGGCGTAGTAGGGAATGTACTGCGACCTAACTAAATCCCAGTAATTTTTATGCTTCAGTGATGCCCTGTTGATGGCAGCACTTATTGGCAACATGGATGAGCATTGGTTTAGCTATAGGCTGATGCCGATAGTGCTGAAGACGCCCTATATTAGGGCGTCTTCAGCTATCTTTACGGTACCCAATAGGAGCACGCATGAAAGCACTGGTGTATGAAAACTATGGCGCACCAGATGTTCTTAAATTGCGGGAGATCGGAAACCCAACACCCAAGCAAAATGAAGTGCTGGTCAAAATGGTTGCAACAACGGTAACGTCAGGTGACTGTCGAGTGCGAAGTCTCAATGCTCCTTTTGGTTTTAGTTTCATGATTCGATTAGTATTCGGTTTTTCCAAACCAAGGCAAACCATTCTAGGCAGTGAATTTGCTGGCGTGGTGGAATCGGTTGGCAAGGACGGCCGCGCCTTTAAAGTAGGCGATGAAGTATTTGGGTTTAGTGATGCGGCAATGGGTTGTTATGTCGAATACAAATGCATGCCAGGCAAAGGTGCATTGGCGTTGAAGCCCCGTAATATAAGCCTCAACGAAGCAGCTGCACTATCGTTTGGCGGAACAACGGCGTTAGCGTTTTTAAGGAAGGCTAAGCTCAAACGTGGGGATAAAATACTTATTAACGGTGCATCGGGGTCGGTCGGCACAGCGGCTGTGCAACTCGCCAAGCACTTTGGGGCGGAAGTCACTGCGGTATGTAGTACCGCCAATGTTGAGCTATTAAAGTCGCTCAAAGCCGACCATGTTATTGATTACACCAAGATTGATTTCGCCCAAAATGGTCAGACCTATGATGTGATTATGGACAATGTTGGCACTGCACCGTTTGTGCGGGGTAAATCATCGTTGAAGCGCGGTGGACGCCTGCTGATCGTCATCGCTTCGTTGCCAGATATGCTAAAAATTCCGTGGATAAACCTGACCTCAGACAAAAAGGTGATCGCGGGTACTGCGAGCGCCGATGCAGCGGATTTGCAATTACTCGGAAGGTTGGTTGAGGCTGGAGAATTTAAACCTGTGATTGATCGGCGCTATCCGTTTGAGGAGGCTGTTGCGGCGCATCGCTATGCAGATGAAGGGCGAAAGAAGGGTAACGTGATTTTAGAATTGGTGCAGGAGTCTAAGCTCGCGGTAACAAATTAGTGAGTACCCAGATGGCAGCTATGGTGTTCTGCATTTTTGGCAGTGTGGTCGCTGTTTTTCAACTGGCCTTGGCGGCAGGTGCGTCTTTAGGTAGCTTTGCAATGGCAGGCAAATTTCCTGGGCAATTTCCGTTTGCTATGCGCATCGCCGCCTTTGTGCAAGCCGTTGTTCTGGTGTTGTTAGCCGTCGTGGTGGGCGCCCGTGCTGACCTGATGGTTCCGCAATGGCGTTTCCTTTCAGAAAGGCTGTGTTGGGGCGTCGTGGTGTTGAGCGCGCTAGGCCTAGTGCTGAATCTCATCACACCAGCAAAATGGGAGCGCATCATTTGGGCGCCCGTCGCAGCGGTGCTTTTCGCGAGTAGTTTTGTCGTCGCAATAAGCTAAGGCACTTTGCGCACAGCACGCTATTAAAAATCAACGCTTGAAAATCAAGGGACATGAATGAAATCACAACTCACCAAAAAGATGCTTCTCACATTTTGCGCGCTTGTATTTGGCGCTGTTGTGCCGTATTTAGAAATCAACGCAACGCATGTTTTTAATCCTGCGTGGCCATCGCACGCGCGCTTGCATGAGGTGTGGCAGCTGGCAACCAATTCAATGATTGCGCTGTATTGTCTCTGGAAAATTTGGGGCGAATCTAAGTTGCGTGAGGCAGCTGGGTTTACGCTTTTAGTTACCGGCGGCTTTTTTATTGCTTGGATTTTGCAGGGTGTTTATGGTGGTTCAATGCTGCATGCCGATGGCACTGAGAAACTACTGCTTGGAATGAATATGGGCGTGTTTGGTTTTGGTTTAGTCAGCGTAATCGCCGTATTGATTTTGGTCACGAAGAAAAGCGAAGCTAAGTAAAAAATTGCATTTAGCGAAAAGCGAGCCCTCACCAGGTGCATGCTGACTGCGCAAAAATGCCCTTGGCTTATGTTAATTGAAGAGCGTGGATGAGGTGAATTAAATCGTGAACGCAGACGCTAAAGTGCTAGCTGTCCATATTAGCGGAACGCACTCGTTTTCCAAGCAAACCGTTGATCGTATCGAGTTGCTGGAGAATTTGGGCGTTGCAGGCGACGCGCATTGCGGGGCGCTCGTGAAGCATCGTTCGCGCGTTGCGGCTGATCCCACGCAACCAAACTTAAGGCAAGTGCATCTAGTCCACGGCGAACTATTTGCGGAGTTATCGTTGAAAGGGTTTCATTTGGGTGCTGGTGATATTGGCGAAAACATCACTATTACTGGCATTCATTTGCTAAATTTGCCAAGAGGTACGCAACTAGCAATTGGTCGCTCTGCCGTGGTGACTATTACCGGTCTGCGCAACCCTTGCGCGCAACTCGATGCTTTCAAGTCTGGGTTGACTGTCGCCGTGCTTGATAGAAATTCTGATGGAACTTTGGTTCGCAAAGCCGGTGTAATGGGTATTGTGAGTTGCGCTGGATTCGTTGAGGGCGGTGCTGCGATCAAAATTATTTTGCCCGCGCCGCCGCACTTTCCTTTGGAACGTGTGTAATTTTTATAATTTCTCTGTGGCTGATATTTTTTGCCGCTATCCGTAGCGCATGAGTGCCTGTAGATGCCCTATTTTCGGCCTTCTTCAAGCATCAATTATGTCGTTCCTCATCAGCGCGCCGCCTGCGCGGGAACGACGAAATATTTTGATTTTCAATAATAATTATCGCTTTGATGTGGAAATGGAATAACATGCCCAGCGTTCTGGTTTTCTTTCAAATAATACCGTGTAGACGCCCGTAATTAGGGGCTTTAAAGGCAATACTGCGCAACAAAAACTTAGCTTTTTAAAGTGTATTTTCTGGTGCTGCGTCGTCAGTATCATCCTCCGCCGATTCGCGATACTCCAAAATATCCCCCGGCTGGCACTGCAGCCGTTTGCAAATTAACGTGAGTGTGGAGAAGCGAATGCCTTTTACTTTTCCGGATTTTAGTAGGGATAAATTCTGTTCGGTGATGCCAACGTAGGCGGCTAAGTCTTTCGATTTTAGTTTGTGTTTTGCCAGCATCACATCGAGATTAACGACAATGGCCACTAGATAAACTCCTTATTTTCTTCCGCAGCGGCCCGGCCTACTTCCATCGCGCGAGCGATGAGGAAGAACAGTGCGCACATTAGCAGCACGGTTAAATCGTCGCCGGTAAGGCTAAGTTTACCGCTGAGTTTGCCATCGCCCAAAAACTGCACAATCGTGCCGATGCGCGCGTGTAGCGTTAGCCACGACAACACCTTTGCCAATAGCGTAATGCCAGCAAAGGCGCGTAGATGGGCAACGGCTTCACGAGTAAAAAAATCACCGCGCTCAAAACTGCGTAGCAGCATCACCAAGTGGCTATAGGCCCACAGCAGCACTGCGAGCTGCGGCAGGTTTACCAATGCGATGAGTAAGCGTTGATCGAAGCTAAGTTGCGTTAGCAATTGGGTGGAAACGCCAGCTAGGCTAAGTCGCATCAACAGCGGATAGCTGGTGAAAAAAGAGGGCGGTAGAAACAATACAAATAATTGGATCGTAAAAACGCTGGCCAAAAAAATAAGGCTTGCCCAGCGAATGATTCGGCACAGCGTTGGAACTGTAAATAAATTTTTAGTCATTACTGTATTTCCGTATAAAATTACTGTTTTACAATAAATAATTCGTGTAATATAGCCATTTTAACGCATTTAGGCGAGCGCAGATATGATGGATATTACGAATGATAATTTAAAATCAACCATGCCTTCCGATAGCGGCAGTAGAGGTGTGCGTCAGCCGCCTGCGACGCGCGCCAGCATTGAATTGATTAACGCGAGCAAATCTTATGGCTTACAAAATGGGGTGCCGATGCGCGGGTTGGAATCGGTGTCGCTCAACATCTTGGCGGGCGAATATGTGATCGTTTTGGGTAAGTCGGGCAGCGGAAAATCAACGCTGCTTAATTTGGTAGCGGGCCTAGATCGGGCGACTACCGGCACGGTTTGCGTGGCTGGGCAAAACTTAAGCGATAGCAGCGAAAACGCGATGGCGCTTTGGCGCGGGCGCAACATCGGCGTCGTGTTTCAGTTTTTTCAACTGCTGCCAACGCTGACGATTGTGGAGAACGTTATCTTAGCGATGGAGTTTGTGGGCGTAATCGCGCCGCGTGATCGACGGGCGCGGGCTTTGGATTTAATCGCACTGGTGGGCATTGCCGAGCAGGCGCACAAATTACCGTCTGAATTATCCGGCGGGCAGCAACAGCGCGCGGCGATTGCGCGCGCGATGGCAAACGATCCGCCGATAATTTTGGCAGACGAGCCAACCGGCAATCTTGATAGTGAAACTGGCAACGCAATTTGCGACGTGTTCGCTTGGCTTGCCCAGCAAGGTAAAACGCTTTTGGTTGTCACCCATGATGCAAAACTAGCGCAGTCCGCGCACCGGGTAATTCGCATTCAGGATGGGGCAATCGTGGATGACATGCAGCTTCTAGAGTTGCAAAAAGCGGTGCAGCCATGAATATGCAGTTTAGAAAAGCAGTTGGGGATGTAAAACGCAATTGGCTTTCGATGTTTTCGATATTACTCGTGCTGATTTTGGGAGCTGCCGCCGTGATGGCCGCGTTAAACGCGCGCGAAATATTGCGTCGAGAAATAGCCAATAATTTTGCTCAAAGCCTTGCGCCAGATATTACGGTTTGGTTTGACCAAGTCGACGCCAACCTACTAAAAAAAATGGCGGCGCTTGACGGTGTTGCCGCTGTAGATACTAGGCGAACAACGCTGGTGCGCATTCGCGCTAAGGACGGCAGTTGGCTGCCATTAAATCTCACCGTAAAGCCTGATTTTAAAGCGCAGCAATTGAGCCTTGTGCATACGCATGATGCTGCATGGGCTAAAGCCGACGAAGGTATTTTTATCGAGCAATCTGGCCGCGCGCTGCTCGGTTTTGCGCCCGCAGAATCGCTGCAATTGCGCACCGCGTCAGGCGATATTCGCGCCGCCACCTTGCGCGGCTTTGCGCATGATCCCGGCGTTGCGCCAAGCCAGCAAGATCGCTTAATTTACGGCTACGTGACGCCACAGGCAGCATCGAAAATTGGCCTGCAGCAAGGTATGAATCAACTTATTATTAAGCTTAAAGCACCTGTAAGTCGAGCCAGCAAAGCCAGTTTTGCAGCGCAGTTGGAAGCACTTTTAGTTGCCAACGGCACCCCTGCGCTGCGCATTGAAACGCTCAGCGGAAAGCACCCACATGACTTGCTAATGCTGGCCTTGCTTCGTGTCATCGCGGTGTTTGCGGTGCTGGCTGCACTGGGCAGTGCGGCGATGGCAAACTATTTAGTCAGCACATGGATGCGCCGAGAAGTCCGTCAAATGGGCATCATGAAGGCATTGGGCGCGCGAACATGGCAAATAATTGTGCAGTATTTATTGGTACTGCTACCAGCGCTGGGGTTGGCGGTAGCACTGGCCATTCCACTTGGCGACGCGCTGACCCATGCTTTGGTGACGGCCAATATTGAATCGCTTAATATAGATATTTCCGATTGGA
>JAYUOW010000054.1:0-18569 GCA_043760555.1 Betaproteobacteria bacterium | reverse complement strand
TGCGTTCGCATACGATAAACTTTCGTCTGGCGTCACTTGCTAATTGCACAGACTGTAGCCAACCACCCAGCAGCTTAAATAAGTTGATGGATGTTGAATCCGCAGCCACAATTTCAGTTGCTTTTGCCCCCAATAATGCGGCAATTTTAGCCCCAACCCGTTGCGGTAAGTTTACCCAATTGTGGGTATTCCAAGATCGAATTAAATCTGTGCCCCATTGCTGCGCCACCACCGCTTGAAGCACGACTGGCGCGGCTTTTGGCATGGCACCTAATGAATTGCCGTCTAAATAAATCACCTTATCAGGCAGGCTAAAACGTTGGCGACATAGCGCCAAAGGATCATTATTATCCAGTGCTACGCAGTCGTCGCGTGTGAATGCGCGGCTCATGCAAGGCTCCCGTCCAATGCGCGCAATATCGCGCGTACCGGAGACGCATCGAGGCCTGCAAACTTTAGCGGCAATGCAATCAATTCATAATCACCTTCAGCAACATTATCCAAAACTAATCCTTCCAGAATTGCCATATTGTTTGCGGCTACGGCACGGTGTGCGTCCATGGTTTTTGAATCTTGCGCATCAAGTGATGGTGTATCGACCCCAATTAGCACCACGTTTAATGTCGCGAGGTGGTTAATTAGCGCTGGATCAATTGCTCGGAAAGCCCCGTCCCACGCGGCTTGCGGGGCAGTGGTATAAGTGCGCAACAATACTCGTGGCGGCACATCTGAAAGTTTGGCCGCGATGTTTGCAAGCGACACAATTCCTACGCTGTGCGACACATCGATCACACGGCAACGCCCTAAATACGGGCTTAACGAGACATCTTCCATCGTCAAACCTTGCGCGTCGTAGTGAGATGGCGCGTCTGCATGGGTCGCAGTGTGGGTGCTCATGGTGATGCGCGATACCGTAACCGGACAGTTAGCATTCATTTGCCATGTGGTGTCACTGGAAAATGCAGTGTCACCCGGCCACATTGGTGTGGCGCTGGAAATGGTTTGGCTAATGTCCCAAATTTGGGGCTGCGGATTTTTATTCAAAATGCAAACACTTTATTTTTGATCAATAGGTAGCATTATCGCACTTGCAGACGATTAGCCTAAAGCCAGAATGTTAAAATGCAGCTTAACTCCAAAGCTAAATTCGCCATGACCCAAGACGTCCCCTTCATCCATCTCCGTATGCACACCGAATATTCGGTCAATGATTCCATCGTGCGCCATGATGATGCCATTGCTGCTGCCGTACGCGACAACATGCCCGCCTTGGGAATAAGTGATGCTGCAAATTTATTTGGTGCCGTAAAATTTTATTCCTCCGCGCGCAAAGCGGGAGTGCAGCCCATTATTGGCTGCGATTGTGTAATCGAAAAGAGTGCCGCCGACACACCTAACAATAAATCTAGTCAAGACGATACTTCGCGCCTGCTTTTACTGTGCACCAACAAAGCCGGCTTCCTAAATTTATCGCGCCTACTCACGCGTGCCTACACCGAAAACCTATGGCGCGGCAAGCCGCAAATTAAGCGTGAATGGCTTACTGGCACCACCACCAATGGCCTAATCGCCCTATCTGGCGCGCATCTTGGTGATATTGGTCAAGCTATTGAACGTGATGAAATTGATGCGGCTACGGCATTGGCGAAGCGCTGGGCGGCGGATTTTCCTGATGCGTTTTATATCGAATTGCAGCGTATTGAAGGCAATAAACAAGAGGCGTATATCAACGCCGCGTGCTATGTGGCCGGGCAGCTTAATTTGCCGGTGGTGGCAACACACCCGATTCAGTTTATGGCACCAGAAGATTTCACCGCGCATGAGGCGCGAGTGTGTATTGCGCGTGGTGAAGTGCTGGGTGATCCGCGCCGCAGTAAAGACTTTGCGGCCACGCAGTATTTTTATTCCACGCAGCAAATGCAGGCGCTGTTTGCCGACATTCCATCGGCCTTGACCAATAGCGTTGAAATAGCCAAGCGCTGTAGCTTTACAGAAATTTTAAGCAAGCCGCAGTTACCGATTTTCCCAACGCCAAATGGTGAAACCGCCGATGATTTTCTACTCTCGCAGTCAAAGGTTGGGTTAGAGGCAAGGCTAGCGGTGTTGTTTCCTGATGTGGCAAAGCGCGATGCGGTGCGGCCGGATTATTTGGTGCGCTTAGAGTTTGAAGCCAGTACTATTTCGCGCATGGGCTTTCCCGGTTATTTTTTGATTGTGGCGGACTTTATTGGCTGGGCAAAAAGCAATGGCGTGCCGGTGGGGCCAGGTCGTGGATCAGGTGCGGGATCGCTTGTGGCTTATAGTTTAGGCATTACTGATTTAGATCCTTTGCACTATGGTTTGCTGTTTGAGCGCTTCTTAAACCCGCAACGGGTATCCATGCCAGACTTCGATATCGACTTCTGCCAAGAAGGCCGTGAGCGTGTGATTGAATATGTAAAGCAGCGTTACGGCGCACGTTCGGTAAGTCAAATTTCTACCTTCGGGACTATGGCCGCGAAGGCCGTAATACGGGACGTTGGGCGCGTTTTGGGCATGGGCTACAACTATGTTGATAGCATCGCCAAACTCATTCCCAATCAGCTTGGTATCACGCTGCCTGAGGCCATCAAAGCTGAGCCGCAATTTGTCGTACGTCGCGATGCAGAAGAAGAAGTAGCGCAGCTTTTAACGCTGGCCTTAAAGCTTGAAGGCATCGTGCGCAACGTCGGTACGCACGCTGGTGGCGTGTTGATAGCACCCGGGCCGCTCACTGACTTTACCCCGCTCTATGTCGCTGAAAAAACCGACGGTGTGGTGAGTCAGTTCGATAAAGACGACGTTGAAGCCGCGGGCTTGGTGAAGTTTGACTTGCTGGGCTTAACCACACTCACCATTTTAGAAGAGAGCAATGCGCTCATTCGCAGGCGCAGTTATGACACATCAAAGCCCCATTTTGACATTGCCAATATGCCGCTTAACGATGCAAAATCATACGAGATTTTTACCAAAGGCAACACCGTTGCCATCTTTCAGTTTGAATCGAAAGGCATGCGCGATTTGATCGTAAAAGCCAAGCCTACAAGTGTGGATGATTTGACCGCGCTCAACGCTTTGTATCGTCCGGGTCCGATGGATCTAATCCCCGACTACATCAAACGTAAAACCGGTGTGGAGCCAATTAAGTATCCTGATCCGCGCATTGAGCCAATACTTTCGCCCACTTGCGGCATTATGGTTTACCAAGAACAGGTGATGCAAATAGCGCAGGTGATCGGCGGCTATTCGTTGGGTGACGCCGACTTGTTGCGCCGCGCAATGGGTAAAAAGAAAAAAGAAGAAATGGAGCAGCAGCGCAGTATATTTGTAGCTGGTGCGACCAAAAACCAAGTGGCGGTTAAAGTTGCCACCGAGCTTTTTGACTTCATGGAAAAATTTGCGGGCTATGGTTTTAATAAATCACACTCCGCTGCCTATTCGGTTTTGGCATATCAAACCGCCTACTTAAAAACTTATTTCCCCTCCGAATTTATGGCAGCAAATATGTCGTGCGTGATGGACTACACCGACAAAGTAATGCCCTTGGTAGATGACTGCAAGGCCAATGGAATCAAGGTTCTCGCTCCTGACATTAACACCGGTACTGTGCGTTTTGAGCCCACGGACTCCACCACGATTCGCTATGGTTTGGGTGCTGTAAAAGGCACTGGCCGCATGGCAATTGAGAATATCGAAATCGCGCGTAAAAAAGACGGCCCGTTTAAAAACTTACTTGATTTTGTAAAGCGCATTGATCGTCACACCGTGAACCGTCGTGCGATGGAAGCACTCATTCGCTGCGGCGCGTTTGACAGCATTGAGCCTAATCGCGCGGCCTTGTTGGCCACATTGCCCGATGCTGTAGCGGTCGCCGAAATGGTCGAGCGCAATGCGCAGCAAGTAAGTTTATTCGATGATTCCACGCCTGAAGCGGGCGGGCAATGTGCGCTGGCAAACGTGCCCATGTGGAGCGAGCGCGAACGCTTAAACAACGAAAAACAAGCGCTAGGCTTCTACCTTTCCGGTCACCCGTTTAACGCCTACGCCAGAGAAGTGCGCCAGTTCGTGCGCACGCCGCTTGACGAGCTCGTGCCCAGCCCCAACTTCGTGTTGCTCGCGGGCATTTTGTACGAGCAAAGAGTGCGTAACGGAAAGCGCGGCAAAATGTGCGTGCTCAGTTTAGACGACGGTAGCGCCAGAGTTGAAGTGGTTGCCTACAGCGAAGTCTTCGACGCCAAACGCGCGTTAGTGCGCGACGATAGCCTGCTAATCATTCGCGGCAAAGTAAGCTTTGACGAATTTTCAGGCGGCAATCGCGTGATTGCGGATGACATCATGGATCTAGAAGAATTCCGCAAAAAATTCGCCCGCAAGGTCGAGCTAAACGTAAGCGAGGGAGTGCGCGCAAACCAGATTAAACGGGCGTTAGCGCCTCATCTAGCTGCTAACCTACCCAATAGCTCCAACGTGCTAATTCACTACCGCAACGCGCTAGCCACGGCGGAAATAGCGCTCCCTGAAAAATACAATGTGCGCGTATCCGATGCGCTAGTCGAAACCCTAAACACCATGCTAAAACCTACCAATGTGCATGTGCAATACGATGCAGCAGCGTCTGCCGTGCCGCCAGCGCCTCGGCAGTATGGTAAGGAGGGGAGGCGGAGTGCGGAGCCGGTGGGCGGACGGTACGAGGAGTAGATTTAGTCTGGTTGATGCCTTGTAGACGCCCTTGACCCGAAGGTAGTCGCCTGCGGGAAAAATAGGGCGGCTTCAGCCACTTATGTTTTCGCTAAATCGAACCGCGTTATTCAAAATCCGAGTCACACTGCTTCAGGTGCAACTGCACCCAAACGCGTATAGAACCCCAGGCCATCGGCGGCAAAATATAATGTTGACAGCTTAATCGCGCGTACCTTGGTGAGCAATGCTTGTAGTAATTTTGAGCAAAAACTTTTGCCGCTATAATCTGCACGCGCTATCGTTTCTGCCAGCCGCAGGTTTAAGTGCGCTCGCTTATTATGCCCATACCACTCCAAGCGGACAGCTCTTTGTCGCAACTATTCAGGTCTAACTCCATCCCTTCCCCAGTTTGAAATCGCGATCAGTCATCGTAGGTCAAAATCACCATAGAAATGCATTTGAAGTCAATCGCTCGTGCTACTGGTTTCCGTTAGGGCGCTAGATTAACGGAAAGTCTCGGTTTACGATTGCGCTCGTTTTAAAAAGGGATAACCAAAGTACGTCAATAAATGCGATTAAATATCGTGGCCTGGATTGAAGGACGTTACAATATCAAAATGATGCGCGGTACAAATAACTTTACGAGTCCTACCCGAGCGGAGTTGGCGTTACTTTAAGCTTGAGTTATATATTTCAAAATAGAGCATCTTTAGTTTACAGCGTTGACGCAAATTTTGAGGCTCAAATTTGTACACAATTCCAATATTCAAAACCAACACGAAAAAAGTGCACAAACATGAAGTTATTCATAGCGACTATTTAACTCTGCGAGTTTTGAGGTATGCACTGTTTCGAAAAATTGGGGAAAGTTTATGAATCTTGAATTAACATTCAAAAGTGTCTGCGAAACGATCAAGAAACAGGGGAAAAATGACCCTACGTTAATTGACGCAGTTGATAACCTCCTTGGCCTCGCGCTCATTTGCTCGCCAGCAGTACTTGGACCAGCCGCCATAGCATTACTACCCACTCTGGCTGTTAAGAATGAACTAGTAAGAATTGGCAAGCGCGTCTTTGAGCAATTTACAGAGAAAAAGGATGAAGAATATATTGTCCGTTACGAAACGATGAGCACAGCCTACGGTCTGCTTGTCTTCACTTCTTTTTTTGACGCACTTGACGCGCAGCTGCCTGACGCACTTCGACTCGAAATTAACCTTATCGCCAAAGAGAAAGCATCAATAACTAAAAGTGTTCTCGAACATTCTTCAGCCGTCAAGCCGAATAGCAACAACACCGAAATTTATGACGCTCATTGTTCTACACTAGTATTGGCATTCCCACATCCGACCGAAACTTTAACCGATCAGTGCCAAAAGCAGAGAGCGCTGTGGAAAGGTATGTCTCAAGGATTCCTAGAGTTCGTACAAAAATTGGCTGTTTGGGAACAAGCCGATGAAAAAAAACGGGCAGGCCTGTTAGCTGGTCTAGACAAAATTGAAGAGGTTGCAGCGAAACGCTTCGAAGCGCAGTATTTTGAATTAGCTCGAAAATTTGAGGACTTTGCCGTTTGGAGTAATTTACATTCTCACAAAAACACAATGTCGCTGATCGCTTCCCTATCCAAATATGCGAAACAGCATGCAGTTCTGAGCGCTGCAAACGAGAGAAATATTGATGTAGGATTCGCAAAACTACGCGAAGCTGTCCTAAACATTCCCGAAATACTACATGTTGAACAGGCGACCGAAATTGCCAACAGCTTCAAAAAGCACTACGAAGCTCGAATTAATGAGCCCATTATTGAAGATAAAGACATTAGTGACGAAGCGGTGCCACGTCTGACATTTCCCAAAATCTGCGATGCCTTTGTACCCCAAGCGTTTAAGGTGCTCCGCAAAACTGGAAAGTCACGTCGTCTTGAAGATGAGGCCACTTGGCTTCATTTACCGAGGCGCAACGACTTAGGTTCTTTTTTGCTTAGCTACCTTAGCTCGCCTTACAGCACAGAGGCGCCTCTGCTTATACTCGGCCATCCCGGAAGTGGAAAGTCACTACTCACAACAATTCTCTCTGCGCAACTAACATCCACTCAATTTACAGCCATTCGAGTGCCCCTGCGCGAAGTGAACGCTGATGCAGACATACAGACCCAAATTGAAGAGTTCATTCAACGCGTTAGCGGAGTGAGCTTTGATTCTTGGATTAAACTCAGATCGCTTTTCAAAAACTGCCCGCCCGTAGTAATTCTCGACGGTTATGATGAACTACTGCAAGCGAGTGGCAAAGTATTCGCAAGCTACATTATGGATGCCAAAAGATTTCAACAACGCCAAACTGAGCAAGATTGGCCAGTACGCATCATCATCACTAGTCGGGTGACTCTTATCGATAAAGCCGCCGTGCCAGTTGGTTCGACCATTGTTCGGCTGCTGGAATTCGATAAGCATCAGCGTGATTGCTGGTCAACCATATGGAACAAAGCTAATGCAAACTTCTTTCGTGACGCAGGGCTTGCACCGTTCACACTACCCTCAGCGCAAGAAATGGGCGCAGAGAAAATTCTCAATTTAGCAGAACAACCTCTACTTCTGCTAATGCTCGCCCTGTACGATTCTGAGGGCAACCAACTTAAAACTAATCAAGGGCTTGATAGGACCAAGCTCTATGACAGTCTACTTCGTCGATTTGTGATACGTGAACGAAGCAAAGAAAAGGGCTTTAATGACGGCCATGATAAGGAACGACAAAAAGCTCTTGCAATAGAAATGCAGCGACTTGGGGTTGCCGCCTTAGGAATGTATAACCGTCGAAAGATCCACATTCTATCCTCAGAGCTTGATGAAGATATCGCATTTTTTCAGCTTGAACGTCCGGTATCTGAAGTTTTGAGTAAACCTTTGAGCCAAGCTGATCTATTACTTGGCAGTTTCTTCTTTGTTCATAGGTCTAAGGCTCAGCACAGTAGTGGAGATGAAGACACTCACGTAGAGTCAACGGCGTTTGAGTTTCTACACAACACTTTTGGTGAGTTCTTAACCGCAGACTTCATTATTCGCCGTGCTGTCTCCCAAGTGCAGGCGCTAAAGGCGGCGGAAACAAACGACGCTTTACGATCAATGAAAGACAGGATGTTGGGAACGGCGGACGGCTTTGATCGGGATTGGTTTGCCAGCTTGGTATACACTCCGTTATTTACTCGACCAGTCATACTCGATATGATCCGCGAGTGGGTGCCTCATGTTTTAAATGAATATTCTCTCTCGGAAAATGACTTTGTCGAAACTTTGGAAAAGATCGTTCTAAACCAATCTACGCGGCTGTTAAGCAAACGCGAAATGCCACAAATCATGCGACGAGAGACAGCTCAAGAAGGCTATCGGGTACCCTTTGGTGATCATCCACTAGTAGGACATATTGCCATTTACAGTATCAATCTCGTATTGTTGCGCTTAGTCGCTGGTAGAGCGCCTTTCGATTTCGACGAATCTGAGATTGCAAGCCACGAGGACGGCACACGTCCTTGGGATCGATTGATATATATCTGGCGATCTTGGTTTTCACTTGGAAATCTTAATGGCTTGGCCGCAGTAATGTTGGCTGAACGTAGCGGCTCCAAAATTAGAGTGACCGCCAAAAATAAGTTCCAAGCGGACGAAACGAACGGAAGACTGCAAGAAAACTATAACGTCGCACTTTCATTAGGCGACGATATATCGACATGCATCGCTGGCTTTCATCTGTTTGATCCAACTAGCGGATCGATGGACAGTCTGGATAAACTCGAAAAAATACTGCACTCCGAGGGACTTGACCTTGGTATTCCAGCGTTGTTAACGAAATTGTTCGTCTTGGCGCAACGTTTTGATGAGTCGCCCGATGAGTTCGTTAAGCATAGTAGCCATACCTTGGAACAGACAATTAGAATCGGTCGACGCGATTGGATAGAGACGGTTTGCCAAATTGTCAGTCGTGCGATTGAGAGAAACTTTTTTCGCCATGATCAACGCTTTAACCCCAAAAAGTTTTTTCGCCACATCTTCCAGCCCTCACTCGCTGTTGAACTCGCGATACGCGACCCTAGATCTGCGAGAATTATTGTTAGTTTAGCTAAGAAACTTCACGACTTCGAATGGGTATTTGAGTTTTTCCAGAGTTTTTTGGAAACCTTTGAGAACAAGCTACACTTTCTAAAATTAGACGGATTCGGCTCAAATTCGAAAGATTTCCCAGATTGGCTTTTGCTCCTAAAGGAATTTGAGATTGCAAGTATTTCACCACGCCATGGGCGAATGGGCCCGCTTCATGCCGAATTGCTAGACCGAACACTTGACCCGCATCGTCTTTTAGAACTCAGCCAAATAAACCCAGAAGGAGTCCTGCTCTATCTCCAAATTATTCGCCAACTTCTTGGTGGCCGAAATTTCGGGGAGTTCATCGATAAACATTGGGAATCAGAAAACATTGCTCGCATGTTCGATGAGCATCACTTTCTAGATCTAAGCTTTAGCAACCCCGAAATAGCATTGGCGTACATACGAGTCATTAACGAGCTTGGGAATGGTCGCCATTTCGAACTTCAACTTGGTCAGAAAATGGTCTCGAATGCTATTGACCGCTTGTTAGATCTAAGCCATTTGCTGGAACTCAGCGAGCGCAATCCGGAAGGTGCCCTTGCAACCATCCAAATTGTTCGTGCACTTGAAAATACAGGCTACTTTAAAGAGTCTATCAATCCGCGCATTGGCCAAGAAGAAATGTCCCGCACGAACTCACGATACTTGTTGGAGCTTAGCGAGCGCAACCCAAAGTTAGCATTGGCATACATACAAGTAAGTCGTGATATCCGGGGGCGGGGTTACTTCAAGGAGTCTGTCGGCCATCGCATAGCATTAGATGTCATTGATCGCATGCTCAATCCGCGTCACATACGGCAGCTCAGTGAGCAAAATCCAGAAAATTTTCTGGCATATATACAAATCTTTCGCGAACTAGGGGAAGGGCTGTATTTCAAAGAATTTGCGGAGCAACGCGAAGTCTCTGAAGTCATTGATCAAATGTTCGATCCGCGTCATTTGCTGCAGCTAAGCCAGCGCAATCCAGAGAGCGCGTTGGCCTATCTACAAATAATTCGAGAACTTGGTAAAGGGAGTTATTTCAAAGAACTTGCTGGTGGTGGTCGCCTAGGGCGAGAACGCATTGACCAAATGCTCAATTCACGTGCTTTAGTAGAACTTAGCGATCGGAACCCCGATATTGCTTTTGCTTACCTCTGCACACTTCGCGAACTAGATAGTGATCGACATATTGAAAAATCCGCCCTGCAGCATGTTGCTTCGGAGTTGATCCAGCGCATTCTTGATTTTACAGAGCTAAAAAACGCAGGTAATTTAAGAATACATTCACTGGGTGTCTGGCTAGCGTTTGCCCACCTACTTAACTCAAAGGAAGCAAGCAATCGGCTCGGAAGCGCGATAGAAAAATTATTACTAAATCAGTCATCATTTAGAGAGCAACTTTCGAGTCTGCCAATTGCCTCGCTTTCCGATCTGCGTTGGCTTGCAGAGCAAAGCGATGTTTCCGAGTTGCGTACCTTCGTGAATAAATTAATAGCATGACTATCACGCGATAATCGACTACATCGGTGTTGTATCATTAAGTCGATCGTGTCAACTAACGCGCCATCCTCCAAATGCGATTAAACAAAGCGGAATTGTTTGCGCATTAACGGCGGTGCGCAGATGCGCGGATAAATCTGCTTCTGACATTCCGGCTTCGACATCCACCCAAAACTCGCGGTAAATCATTTGCGCGACGGTGTCGGTGAGGTATGGATGATTGAATAAATGCGTTATGGTTGTTTGCATAAAAAAGACTCTATACAATGCCTGAAGACGCCCTAAAATAGGGCATCTTCAGGCATTGTTTGACACTGCTTGTGCATCCAAACGCGGATGAATCACCAACCGCCACATTGGTGGCACCAGTGCTAGCAATAGCATGGCGCCATAGCCTCCTGGCAATTGCGGTGCCCCTTCGTGATGCCGTAAATCTTGATAACGTCTGGCGGCATTGGCGTGGTGGTCGGAATGACGTTGTAGTTGGAATAGGAAGGCGTTGGTGAAGAAGTAACTAGAGTTCCATGAATGCATTGGTGTAACTTTTTCATAGCGGCCGTTGGTTTCAATATCGCGGCTTAGGCCGTAGTGTTCGATGTAGTTGATGATTTCTAAATGCACGATGGCGATGAGTGATTGCGCTAGAAAAAACACGATGCCCATAGCGCCAAATTTCCAGCCGAAAAATACCATCAACGCACAACTAATTGTCGTCCACCAAATTAGCTCATTGCGCCATGAAAACGCGCTGAATCCGCGCCGCGCTAGGCGGGCTGCTTCTAAGGTAAAGCCGCCGAGAATATTGTGATAAATGCTGTCCGGTACAAACGCATAAACATTGGTGCCGCGTGGGGCGCTGGAGTGGTCGCGTGGCGTGGATACCCAAGCGTGGTGGCCGTAGACGTGTTCGGTTTTAAAGCTGCCGTAGCAGACTGTTGCCAGTAGCAATCCACCGGTGATTTGCTCGCCCGCTGTGGGCTTGTGCACAAGCTCATGGCCTGCGTTGATGGCGAGGATGCCGCCAATGGTGCCCACCGATAGTATCCAGCCGATTTGACCCATGACGGTGAGCGGTGTTTCGATAAAATATTGCCCGGCAAAATAGAGTGTCACTAGCTGTAGCGGTAAGGTTGAGAGCACCAATGCGCGGTAAAAAAACGCGCTGATTTTGTTCGCTGCAACAGCTTCTGTTGGCGCAAGATTAGTTTCATCGCGGCCAATGGCGTAGTCCATCACGGTCATCAAACCGTACATTAACAAAAGGGGCAAAAATGCTGCCCAGCTGTGTTCCCCTGTGGCGTGGCCGAGCTTGGCGGCAGCGTAAAGCGTGAGGGGCAGCGTTGCAGGTAAAAAGAACGCCATGGCACGCGCTCGCACCATGGTTTCAGGTTTTGGGTTTAATAGTTTGATTAACATGGCATTGCTTACTTTTCTTTTTTGGCACTCGGCTTAATGATCCAGCTGGTCACAATGGTAATTACGCTATACATAACAGAGCCAATTAACGCTTGCATAAAACCAGTGACTCTAAAGCCCGGCACTAGCTCCGCAGTCAACCAAAACATAAGCGCGTTAATGACGAAAATAAATAAGCCCAGCGTAAGCAAAGTAACTGGTAGCGTGAGGAACAAGAGTACCGGTCGAATAATGGCGTTTACAATACCCAGTACCACGGCGGCGACGATGGCGGCCACCGGGCTATCAATGCTTACGCCGCTATATAAATAAGCCACCAACATAAGGGCTAGGCCGTTCAATACTATTCTTAAAACTAAATGCATATTTGCTCCCGAAGTCTATAAAATGCAGCCATTGCTAAGTAGCTATTGTAAACCTTAAGCCATTGAATCGAGATATTTTATGAGCGTCCATAATGTTGTAAAACGATTGTCGGTGCCTGCAATTAAGGCACGCAAAAATATTGCTGGCGATAAGTTGGTCATGCTTACGGCCTACACCAAACCCATGGCGCAATTGCTTGATCCGCATTGCGATATTTTGCTAGTGGGTGATTCGCTGGGCATGGTGCTTTATGGCATGGATTCTACCTTGGCCGTTACCTTAGACATGATGATTATGCACACCAAAGCGGTGATGCGCGGCTCGACAAAAGCCTGCGTGGTGCTCGATATGCCGTTTGGCAGCTATCAAGAATCGAAAGAACAAGCCTTTCGCAATGCCGCACGCGCGATGGCCGAAAGCGGGGCGCAGGCGATAAAAATGGAAGGCGGCGTGGAGCTAGCCGAGACTGTGAGTTTTCTAGTTGCACGCGGTATTCCGGTGATGGCGCATATTGGCTTAATGCCGCAGCATGTAAACACGATGGGCGGTTTTAAAGCGCAGGGTAGGGAAGCGGACGCGATTGAAAAATGGTGCGGTATTGCGAAAACGATGGAAGCGGCTGGCGCGTTCTCTTTTGTTATCGAAGGCACGCTTGAGCCCGTTGCGCGCGCCGTGACGCAGGCTGTTGGCGTGCCTACGATAGGCATCGGCGCATCGCCCGCATGTGATGGGCAAGTGCTGGTGGCTGAAGACGTGTTGGGATTGTTTACCGACTTCACGCCCAAGTTTGCGAAAAAGTATGCGAATGTAGCCGATGATATTTCAGCGGCGGTGGCGCAGTACGCGGCGGAGGTACGGAGCGGGGAATTTCCTACTGCAGCGCATTGTTTTGGGGTTGCGCAGACACCTAAACAATAGGCTGAAGATGCCCTATTTTAGGGCATCTTCAAGCATTTAATGATACTTAATTGCGCGCTATAAATCTTTAAATCATCATCATCGGCTTTTCATGACCTCCCCCGCTCAAAAATTTCCACCGCCCCGCTGGCTTGCCAACACCATCCTAGGCGTCGCCGTACTGATATTTTCATCCTCCGCCATTCTCGTGCGCCACGCGCAAACCGAAGGTGTGGCATCGTTTGCGATTGCGGCGTGGCGTATGGGGCTAGCGGCTGCGGTGTTGCTAATTTTGGTCGCAGCACAAAAGGCGCGGCGCAGTGATGCAATTGCCGCACCCAGCATGACGTCACGCGAAATGTGGCTGGCTGCTTTAGCCGGTGTGTTTTTAGCGGCGCATTTTGCATCGTGGATTTCATCCCTTGCATACACTTCGGTTGCCAGTAGCACAGCCCTTGTCACCACCAACCCAATTTGGATTGCTCTGTTTTCATTCGTGGTGCTGCGCGAGAAGTTATCGCGATGGTTAATCGCCGGTGTGGCGGCGGCGTTGTGCGGCAGTGCGCTGATATTTTTTGCGGATTATTCGCGCGCGGCCACCGTTGCGTCCCCCAACCCGTTGCTGGGCAATAGCCTAGCGTTGCTAGGATCGCTCACGGTGTGTGGATACCTGCTAATAGGCCGTCACCTAGGCGGCAAATCGTGTGGCGCAACCCATTTAGCCCCGCCACTTTTGCAGTATTTAACGGTAGTTTATTCAGCCAGTGCGGTGACGTTACTACTGCTTTGCTTGAGCACTGGCACCGCGTTAACCGGCTTTAGCATAGGTGCGTGGTTGTGCTTAGCCGGTTTGGCGCTAGGGCCGCAATTGCTAGGCCACAGCGCGATTAACTGGGCGCTGCGCCACGTGAGTGCTACGTTTGTGGCGGTGGTGATTTTAGGCGAGCCGGTGGCTTCTGCTTTGCTGGCGTGGATGTTTTTTGGCGAGACGTTTTCAACGCTGCAATTTTGCGGTTTTGTGGTGCTACTGAGCGGGATTTATTTGGCGTCGCGGGAGTAGCGCAGATTTACGAGTTAGAGAGTTTTGCGAAAATTCTCAGACGAGCCGTCGTTCTCGCGCAGGCGGGAATCCAGTGTCGTCTGTGAAAGCCGCTGGATTCGCGCCTGCGCACCGTATGGTGTCTCCATTGACGGGAACGACGATGCAATGAGTTCCGGTGGCGCTTGCCGCCAGTATTACGATGGCGCCTTCGCCGCCAGGTGCATCCACAGCGCGTTCACAATCGGTTTTGTACATTGGGTGTCGCGGTATAGCCTAATTTCCATATTGCCGAACCATTTTTCGTCGCCTGCTAATGCCAAGGTTTTTTGGCGCAACTCCGCCCGCACCGCACTATCAGGTAGCCACGCTAGACCAAAGCCTTCGGTGGTCATCACTTTTAAGGCTTCGGCCATGTCGGTTTCATAGCGGCGTTGCAAATTATGCGGGCGGCGGGCGGCGCTTAGAATAATTTCTACCATACGGCCTAAATAGGCGTTGGGCGAGTAGGCCAGATACGGGATTGGCGTGTCTGCGGTGCCTGGCAGCGCAAATTGCGGCTCGCCGCTGCGTTGGGCGCGGGCGTAGGGCTTTAGTGCCTCAAAGCCTAACTGCAGCATGGCGTAGCGCTTGGTGTCGAGCTGGATTGGCTGTTCTGGGTGGTGATAGCACAGCAGCAAATCGCAATTGCCTTCCACCAGCGACATCACGGCGTCATGCACATTTAGGGCGTAGAGCTTGGCTGACAACGTGCCAAAATTGCGCTCGATGCCGGTGAGCCATTTAGGGAAAAAGTTGAGCCCCAGCGCGTGGGGAATGGCGAAGGTGACGGTATCAACCGGGATTGGGCGTTGGCCTCTAAGAGTGGATCTGGCGTCGTACAACTCACGCAAAATATTCGCGCCGCGTTCTCTAAATGCTTCGCCTGCCACGGTGAGGCTGGTGGGGTAATTGCTGCGGTCGACCAGCTCGGCACCGAGCCAGTTTTCTAGTGCGCGAATGCGACGACTGAAGGCGGGTTGCGTGACGTGACGCAGCTCGGCGGAGCGCGAAAAACTACCGGTTTCGGCGAGACTTAAAAAATCTTCAATCCACTTAATTTCCATCGTCGGCTTAGAGAATTAAAGCAGCCGCTACGTTGCGGCCTTCGCTTAACAACACATTGTAAGTGCGGCACGCTGCAGGGCTGTCCATCACATCAAAACCTATGCCCAACTTGGCAAATTCAATGCCAATGCGCTGATCTGGGAATTTAAACATAGCGCCAGAACCAAATACCACCAGCTCTGGGTGCATGGCCAGCAGCCCTGCAAACGCCGCTACGTTCAATGGCTGGCTGACATCAAATTCCCACGGCGAAATGGTGTGCGCCATGATAATAATGGGCGCTGCGTGCGGCTTGGCGTTGATAAAAATTTCGGTTGCACTGTGGCCGGAAATTAAGTTTTGGCCTTCGGGATTGTGTAAAGTGAGCTTCATAACGGGCTAAATTTAATTGGATGTTGTAATGATACCTTGCGAGGCAAGGTAAACCCGCCCAAACGCTGCGATTAAAAAGCTGATTAAATAAGCTAAATATATGCCTGAAGATGCCCTAAAATAGGGCATCTTCAGCTTATTGCATTGAAGATTTTGACGCAAATTTAGTAATATTGCCGGCGCTGCTAGCGCTTTCGCGCTTAAAACAAGCTAAAATTTAATATTGCACTGCACCATACATTACATTTAAGCCCACCATGAGCCACGAATTTTCGCGTATTTCCCGTTTGCCGCCTTATGTTTTTAATATTACCTCCGAGCTAAAAATGGCGGCGCGGCGGCGCGGCGAAGACATTATTGATATGTCGATGGGTAATCCCGATGGCTCCACGCCACAGCATATTGTGGATAAATTAGTGGAAGCCTCAAAGCGCCCAGATACGCATGGATACTCGGTTTCCAAGGGTATTCCACGTTTGCGTAAAGCCATTTGCGATTGGTATAAGCGCCGGTATAACGTGGAATTTGATCCGGATACAGAAGCCATTGCCACCATCGGATCCAAAGAAGGGCTAGCGCACTTAATGCTTGCCACACTTGACCGTGGCGATACGGTATTGGTGCCTAACCCAAGCTACCCGATTCATATTTATGGTGCCGTAATCGCCGGTGCGCAAATTAAGCATGTGCGCATGACCGAAGGCGTGGATTTTTTTGTTGAAGCTGAAAAAGCGATAAAAGAGAGCTACCCAAAGCCAAAAATGATGATTGTCGGCTTCCCGTCTAACCCAACAGCCATGTGCGTTGAGCTTGATTTTTTTGAGCGAATCGTGGCACTGGCTAAAGCCAATAATGTGTTGGTAGTGCATGACCTAGCCTACGCCGACATCACCTACGATGGTTGGAAAGCCCCGTCAATTATGCAAGTAGAGGGTGCCAGAGATGTAGCGGTAGAATTTTTTACCATGAGCAAAAGCTATAACATGGCAGGCTGGCGGGTGGGATTTATGGTGGGTAATAAAGAACTTGTTTCAGCCTTGGCTAGAATTAAGGGCTATCACGACTACGGCACCTTCACCCCAATTCAAGTAGCCGCCATCGCCGCCCTAGAAGGCCCGCAAGAATGCGTGACCGAAATAGTGGCCGAATACCAATTGCGTCGGGATGTGCTGCATAAAGGCTTGGCAGAAATCGGCTGGGTAACCACTAAACCAAAAGCATCTATGTACATTTGGGCGAAGTTACCGGAGTTTTACGCGAAGTTAGGCTCACTTGAGTTTGCGAAGAAGCTGTTGTCGGAAGCCAAAGTAAGTGTGTCGCCGGGGATTGGCTTCGGTGAATACGGCGACGACCATGTAAGATTTGCGTTGATTGAAAATGCCGATCGCACGCGGCAGGCCGTGCGGGGTATTCGAGATATGTTTAAGAAGGATGGATTGCTGTAATGTTACCCTCGGCGATGCCTGAAGATGCCTTAAAATAGGGCGTCTACAGGCATTTTTCTCGTAAAATAAAAGCCGTAAAATCGCAAGCCCGCTTAAAGATTTGCATCCCTCTCCCCCGGAGGGAGAGGGACCGAGGGAGAGGGGGAAGCCCGCAAATGCACAGTTTCCAACCTTCCCCCGCTCCAAAAACCATTTAAAAAACCCAAACCATGCTAAAACCCCTAAAAGTAGGCCTCCTAGGCCTAGGCAACGTCGGCACCGGCACCATTGAAGTCCTTCGCCGCAACCAGGTTGAGATCGCCCGCCGCGCGGGCCGCGAAATTATCATCACCCACGCCACCGCTCGCGACCTCACCAAACCCCGAACAGTTTCATTAGACGGCATCAAGTTGGTGTCCGATCCGCTTGAAATGATTAACCATCCAGAAATTGACGTAATCTGCGAGTTAATTGGCGGCGACACGTTAACCAAAACCCTCGTTTTAGCCGCAATTAGCGCCGGTAAGCATGTAGTTACCGCCAATAAAGCACTTTTAGCTAAATACGGCACAGAAATATTCGCAGCTGCCGAAGCCGCAGGCGTGTCCGTACATTTTGAAGCTGCCGTGGCCGGTGGCGTGCCGATTATCAAGGCGTTGCGCGAAGGTGTTGCCGCAAACAAGGTGGAATGGATTGCCGGCATTATCAACGGCACATCAAACTTCATATTGAGCGAGATGCGCGACAAGGGCGCCAACTTTGCCGATGTATTAGCCCAAGCCCAAGCGCTAGGCTATGCCGAAGCCGACCCCACGTTTGACATCGAAGGTATCGACGCCGCCCACAAACTCACTATTTTGGCCGCTATCGGTTTTGGTGTGCCAGTGCAGTTTGACCGCGCGTTCACCGAAGGTATTTCAAAACTCACCGACACCGACATTAAATACGCCGAGCAGCTGGGTTATCGCATCAAACTCATCGGCTTCGCGCGGCGCGTGCAAGAGGGCATAGAGCTACGTGTGCACCCCACACTCATCCCTGCGCAACGCCTAATCGCCAATGTAGAAGGCGTGATGAACGCCGTGATGGTGAAAGGTGACGCCATGGGTGTATCACTTTACTACGGTCGCGGTGCGGGTTCCGAGCCCACCGCCAGTGCCGTAATTGCTGATTTAGTAGACGTTGCGCGCATGTTAGGCACAAATGCGGTAAATAGAGTGCCACATTTGGCTTTTAAGCAAATGGACAGCACCCCAATTTTGCCCATTGACAAGGTAGTCACCGCCAATTATTTGCGCCTAATCGCCTACGATAAACCCGGTGTGATGGCCAACGTCACCCGAATTTTGGCCGAAAATTCCATCTCCATTAGCGCCATGCTGCAAAAAGAAGCGAAGCCGGGCGAAAACGTGGCGGATGTGGTGATCATCACCCATCGCTGCGTAGAAGCCAACGCCAATCGGGCGATTGCTGCTATCGAAGCGCTTGAAACGATCGCGCAAAAAGTGGTGCGGATTCGGTTGGAGGAGTTGATTTAGGGTCTTCAAGCCGTTAATTGCAACGAAGCCCCATCGTAGCCCGGCTCTCGCGGCTTTTTGCGATAGCCGGGGTCGGTAGTTAATCATCGATGCT